>JBPPMV010000250.1:0-4549 GCA_051306235.1 Mycobacterium sp.
GCCAAGCTGCTGCTCAAGGCCGCAGGCGTGCAGAAGGGTTCGGGCACCCCGCACACCACCAAGGTCGCCACGGTGACCTGGGATCAGGTGCGCGAGATCGCCGAGACCAAGAAGGAAGACCTCAACGCCAACGACATCGACGCTGCCGCCAAGATCATCGCCGGCACCGCCCGGTCGATGGGCATCAACGTCAAGTAGTTCGTCCAAGTACTCGTGGGAGGGCCCGCTTCGGCCCGCAACCACAACCTCTGAACTGGAGATATGAATGAGCAGGAACAGCAAGGCGTACCGCGAGGCCGCCGAGAAGATCGACCGCGACAACCTCTACACCCCGCTCGAAGCCGCGAAGCTGGCCAAGGAAACGTCCAGCAAGAAGCAGGACGCCACCGTTGAGGTCGCGATCCGCTTGGGTGTCGATCCCCGCAAGGCAGACCAGATGGTGCGTGGCACCGTCAACCTGCCGCACGGCACCGGTAAGACCGCGCGTGTCGCGGTGTTCGCCGTGGGTGAGAAGGCTGAGCAGGCTATCGCAGCCGGCGCCGATATCGTCGGCAGCGATGACCTGATCGAGAAGATCCAGGGCGGTTTCCTGGACTTCGATGCCGCGATCGCCACGCCCGACCAGATGGCCAAGGTCGGCCGCATCGCGCGCGTGCTCGGCCCGCGTGGCCTGATGCCCAACCCGAAGACCGGCACCGTGACCGCTGACGTCACCAAGGCCGTCAACGACATCAAGGGCGGCAAGATCAACTTCCGCGTCGACAAGCAGTCCAACCTGCACTTCGTGATCGGCAAGGCGTCCTTCGACGAGAAGGCGCTGGCCGAGAACTACGGTGCGGCGCTCGACGAGGTGCTGCGCGCCAAGCCGTCGTCCTCGAAGGGCCGTTACGTCAAGAAGGTCACCGTCTCCACGACCACCGGCCCGGGCATCCCGGTCGACCCGGCCGTGACCCGGAACTTCACCGAGGATCAGGTCTAGCCTGACCCGAAGCTCATCCCGAAGCCCCGCCCTTGTGGCGGGGCTTCGGTGCTTTCAGTGTGGTCGGGATCCAGCGCCGTTTGGTTTCCCGTGCAAACAAACGAAATGCGCCGGAGTGTCTTACGCCAGCAAGCAGTCAGCCCCGGTGGCTGGCATGTGAAACGATAGCCCCGTGAAGGGGATTATTCTGGCGGGCGGTTCGGGATCTCGACTTCATCCGATCACGCTAGGGGTGTCCAAGCAATTGGTCCCGGTGTACGACAAACCAATGGTGTACTACCCGTTGTCTACGCTGATGTTGGCCGGCATTCGTGACATCTTGGTGATTACGACGCCCCACGATGCGCAGCACTTCGTACGCCTTCTCGGCGACGGTTCGCAGTTCGGGGTGTCGATCACCTACGCCCAACAGCCATCACCGGATGGTCTTGCACAGGCGTTCACGATCGGCGCCGACTTCATCGGCACCGAGAAGGTCGCGCTGGTCCTCGGTGACAACCTCTTGTACGGACCAGGATTGGGCACCCAGCTCATCCGATTCGGCGACATCGAGGGCGGCGCGGTCTTCGCTTATTGGGTCGCCGAGCCTTCCGCATACGGTGTGATCGAATTCGACGGACAAGGAATGGCAGTGTCGCTCGAAGAGAAGCCGCAACACCCGAAGAGCAACTACGCGGTGACCGGTCTGTACTTCTACGACAATGACGTGGTGTCGATCGCGCAGGATCTGACTCCGAGTGACCGCGGCGAATACGAGATCACCGATGTCAACCTCGCCTATCTCAAACAGGGCCGACTGTGCGCCGAGGTCTTGCCGCGCGGGACGGCATGGCTCGACACCGGTACGTTCGATGCGATGACCGATGCCGCCGACTTCGTTCGTACCATGGAGCGAAGGACGGGGTTGAAGATCGGCGCCCCTGAAGAGGTGGCATGGCGACAGGGATACCTGACCGATGACGAATTACGTTCGCGCGCCGAGAAATTGGTGAAGTCGGGCTACGGAACGTATCTGCTCGACCTATTGGACAAGGGGCGCTAGTGGCACGGTTGCTCGTCACAGGAGGCGCGGGGTTCATCGGTTCGAACTTCGTGCACCACATCATCAACCACACCGACCATGACGTGACGGTGTTGGACAAGCTCACCTACGCCGGCAACCGGGCATCGCTGGCGGGGATACCCGAGCGCCGAATGCTATTCGTACAAGGCGATATCAGCGACGCCTCGGTTGTCGATGAGTTGGTGAAATCCGCCGATGCTGTCGTGCACTACGCGGCCGAATCGCACAACGACAACTCGTTGCACGACCCGCAGCCGTTCCTGCAGACGAACCTGATCGGTACCTTCACGTTGTTGGAGGCGGCTCGTAAATACGGTACGCGGTTCCACCACATCTCGACCGACGAAGTCTATGGAGACCTCGCCCTCGAAGACCCGGCCAAATTCACCGAAGCCACGCCCTACAACCCGTCGTCGCCGTATTCGTCGACCAAGGCGGGTAGTGATCTCCTGGTGCGCGCCTGGGTCCGGTCGTTCGGTGTAGCAGCGACGATCTCGAACTGTTCCAACAACTACGGGCCTTACCAGCATGTCGAGAAGTTCATTCCGCGCCAGATCACGAATGTCCTGCGCGGGGTGCGCCCCAAGCTGTACGGCGCGGGACAGAATGTGCGCGACTGGATCCACGCCGATGACCATTCCTCGGCAGTCCTCACAATCCTCGAGCAGGGACGGATCGGCGAGACGTACCTGATCGGGGCCGACGGCGAGAAGGACAACAAGAGTGTGGTCGAGTTGATCCTGAGTCTCATGGGGCAACCTGCGGACGCGTACGACCATGTCACGGACCGGTCGGGGCATGACCTGCGGTACGCCATCGACTCCACCAAACTGCGTGCCGAACTCGGTTGGCAACCGCGATACAGCGACTTCGAAGCGGGGCTCGCGGCCACGATCCAGTGGTACCGCGACCACGAGGACTGGTGGACGCCCGCCAAAGCCGATACCGAGGCGTTCTACGCCAAACTCGGCCAGTAACCACGGCTGATTAATGGTCGAGTACGGTAAAACATTGCAGGTCAGCGCGACTCCGATTCCTGGTCTGGTGATCGTCGATCTGCCGGTGCATGGGGACAACCGTGGCTGGTTCAAGGAGAATTGGCAGCGCGAGAAGATGGTTGCCGTTGGACTCCCTGACTTCGGCCCGGTCCAGAACAACGTCTCGTTCAATGAGGCCGTAGGAACGACGCGCGGTATCCACGCTGAGCCTTGGGACAAGTATGTCTCGGTGGCCACGGGCCGGATCTTCGGAGCGTGGGTGGATCTGCGCGCCGGCCCGACCTTCGGCACCGTGTTCACGGCTGAGGTCGACGCATCGCGCGCAGTATTCGTACCTCGCGGGGTGGGCAACGCATTTCAGACGCTGGAGCCGAAAACCGGCTACGTGTATCTCGTGAACGATCATTGGACACCGGAAGCGCAGTACGCGGCCGTCAACCTCGCTGATGAAACTCTTGGCATCGACTGGCCGATCGCCCTCGACGATGCCGAGCTGTCGGCCAAGGACCGCGCCCACCCGCGGCTGGAAAATGTCAGTCCGGTCCCCGCACGTAAGACCTTGGTTTTGGGGGCTGGCGGCCAGTTGGGGCGCGCACTGCGCGAAATTTACTCAGACGCATCGCATATCGACTTCGCCGAGCGTTCCGATCTGGATCTCGCCGGCGATGTGAGCGGTGCGCGCAGGTGGCGCGACTACGACACTGTGATCAATGCTGCGGCATATACCGCTGTCGATGCTGCCGAGACAGTAGAGGGCCGAGCGGCGGCGTGGGCCTCCAATGTCACCGGCGTCGCCGAGTTGGCCCGGGTCGCCAGAACCTATGGCCTGACCCTCGTGCACATCTCCAGCGACTATGTGTTCGACGGCGACGCGGACCGGCCGTACCGGGAGGATGATCCTGTTGCCCCGCTTGGTGTTTACGGGCAGACCAAGGCGGCGGGGGACCAGATCGTGGCGACGGTGCCGCGCCACTACATCGTGCGAACATCCTGGGTGATCGGCGACGGGCGGAACTTCGTGCACACCATGCTGTCGTTGGCTGGACGCGGTATCGATCCTTCGGTGGTGGACGATCAGCGTGGCCGCCTGACGTTCACCAGCGAGATCGCCCGGTCCATCAGGCATCTGCTGGAATCGGATTCGCCCTACGGGGTGTACAACGTAACCGGGTCCGGGCCGGTCATGTCGTGGGCCGAGATCGCCCGACGGACCTTCGAGCTCGCCGGGCACGACCCCGGTCGTGTCACCGGCGTCAGCACGACGGACTACTTCTCAACCGCTGTAGGACCGGTGGCGCCGAGGCCGAGAAACAGCGCGCTGGACTTGGCCAAAATCGAGGCGACGGGATTCGCGCCGGGCGATGTCGATGTGCAACTCAAGCGATACTGCGAGGCGGCGGGTAAGTCGAGCTGAGCAGTCCCTCGGTGAGCTTCACTCTGGCTGCACCGGTATGGCGACGGTCGACAGTAGCGCGCGATGGTCGGAGCCGGGGATGTCGATCGTCCGGA
>JBPPMV010000251.1:0-11526 GCA_051306235.1 Mycobacterium sp.
GTGCCGGTGCTGAACACGGTGCTGCGCCGTCGCATGTTGCTCATCTATCTCACGGCCGGGCTGGCGATGTACGCCTTGTCGATCGTGACCGCTCTCGGCAGACCCGACATCCGCGGCGAGTGGGTGTCGGCGGGGCTGAGCGTGGTGGGACTGCTCGCCGCGCTGCCCCGTCCGTTGTGCGGCCGGCGCTACACCCTGGCGCTGTTCTGTGCCTGTGTCGCACCGCTGGCAGCTGTGCCGGAGCATCAGGAGCCCGCCGCGCAGGTATGGGCTCTGATCCCGCTGATCCTCATCGCGGTGTTCGTCCGCAGCTGGCACCGGCCGACGACCGCGCGCGTGATCGCAGCCCTGCTGGCCGCGGCGATCGCACTGTGCCTGTGGATCGCGCCGGCACCCGTGCCCACGCTGTGGTTCGTGCTCTTCCCGGTCTGCATCCTCGGCGCCGCCGAGATGCTGGGTCTGCTGCACGCCGCCCTGATCGAAGCCGCGCTTCGCGATCCCCTCACATCGGCGTGGAACCGGGCCGGCCTCAACCGCGAGCTCGACGATCTGCTGCCCAAAGCCCGGCGCCGCGGGGAGACGCTGGCGGTGATCGTGCTCGACATCGATGACTTCAAATCCGTCAACGACCGCGACGGTCATGCCGCCGGCGACACCGTGCTGATGCAGATGACGCGGCGGTGGACCAGGGCGCTGCCCGCGACCGCGATCATCGGCCGCCTCGGCGGCGACGAGTTCGTGGCCATCGTCCCGGGCTTCGACGAGGATCAGGCCCGCGCACTGGCCGACACCCTCAGCGGAGATGGACCCATACACGTCAGCACCGGCGTGGCCGTCGGGCCCGCCTATGGCCCGGGATCGTTCGCCAAGCTGCTCACCGAAGCCGACCGCGACCTGTACCGACTCAAAAACGCGCGCAAGAACTCCCCGCCATAGAGATGGTCGCGGAACTCATCCTGGAGTGGGCGCTGCTGTCGGCGTGAGCAGCTCCGCCAGATGCATTCCCCGGACCCCGGCGAGATCGGCCAGCTGGGTGCGGCAGCTGTACCCGTCGGCCAGGAACACCGTGTCCGGCCCGGAATCCTCTACCGCGGGCAGTAATTGCTGTTCGGCGATCTTGACCGATACCTCGTAGTGGCCCCGCTCGACACCGAAATTCCCGGCCAGCCCGCAGCATCCGGACAGCCGGGTGACGGTGGCACCTGTTCTTGCCAGCAGTGCCAGGTCTGCGTCGAATCCGAGAATCGACGCCTGATGGCAATGCGGTTGCACGACAACCCGGGTGCCGGTCAGGTCCGGCGGCGTGTATCCCTCGGTCCGCTGGAGCAGCTCCGCGAGCGTCCGTACGCCTGCAGCCACCTCATCGGCGCGCGGGTCGGTGGTGAGTTCTTTTGCGTCACTGCGCAGTACCGTCGCGCAGGACGGTTCGATCGCCACGATCGGAATACCGGCCGCAACGTAGGGGTGCAGCTGCTCGAGCGCCTGCTGCACCAACACGCGGGCCTTGTCGAGTTGGCCGGTGGTGATCCAGGTGAGGCCACAGCATTGCGGACGGGCGAGTGTCAGCACCTCATAGCCTGCCGCCTCGAGCAGCGTCAGCGCGGCCTGGCCCCCGGCGGTGGAGAAGTACTCGGTGAACGAATCTGCCCACAGCAACACCTTTGGCCGGTCGGCACCGCCAGATTGGGGGTGGGCGATGCGGCTGAAGCGCGTGGTCGCGAAGGACGGTAGGCCGCGTCGCTGATCGACCCCGGCCGACCAGCGGGCCAGATGCACGAGTCCCGGAACCTTGAGGCTCGCGTTGGCCAGCCGCGCCATCGGTGCCGCCAGCTTTGCCCACTGCGGCAACCTGCCGAGAATGTAGTGGCTGCGCGGACGCACCCGACCGCGGTAGGTCTGATGCAACACCTCGGATTTGTAGGTGGCCATATCGATTCCGGTCGGGCAGTCGCTGGCGCAGCCCTTGCAGGACAGGCACAGATCCAGCGCCCGGTGCACCTCGGGATCCTCGAAGCCCCCGGTGATGAGCCGGCCGTCGACCATCTCCTGCAGTGCTCTGGCGCGGCCCCGGGTGGAATCCTTCTCATCGCGGGTGGCCGCAAAGGACGGACACATGACGCCCGCGGCGCCCGGCCCACCGATGCACTTGCCCACCCCGGTGCAACGGTGCACCGCCGCACCGAAGTCGCCGCCGTCGTGGACCAGCCGAAGCCCCAGGTCGGCGTGTATCGACGGTCCGATCTGCCGCAGATCGGCATCGACGGGCGCGGGATCGACGAGCACCCCGGGATTGAGCACGTTCGCCGGATCCAGGACGGCCTTCACCGCGCCGAAAAGCTCAAGAGCGGCAGCCGAATACATGTGCGGAAGCAGCTCCGAGCGGGCCCGCCCGTCACCGTGCTCCCCCGAGAGCGAACCCCCGTAGCTCGCGACCAGGGTGGCGGCCTCACCCAGGAAGTCCCGGAAGATGGAGCGGCCCCCGGCAGCATCGAGTGGGAAATCGATACGGACGTGCACGCAGCCATCGCCGAAGTGCCCGTAGGGAACACCGTGCACATCGTGTGCGGCCAGCAGATCCTCGAAATCGCGCAGATAGGCCCCGAGCCGGTCCGGCGGCACCGCCGCATCCTCCCAGCCCGACAGCGCGGGACGGTCCCATACCCGGGAGGCCAGACCGGCGCCCTCCTCGCGGATTCGCCACAGAATGGCCTGCTCCAACTCGTCGACGACGTGACGGTGTCCGAGCGCGCCTGCGGCGGCCACCACCCGATTCGCCTCGGCCTGCAGGGCTCCGCGGTCATCGCCGGTCAGTTCGACGTAGAGAAACCCGTCCCCGGCCGGATATTCCGGAACCGCTGCCGCACCGTGCGCCTGCCGGTAGACCTCGATGATCTTGCCGCCGAGGCCTTCACAGGCGACGGGGCCGAACTTCAGCAGTGTCGGGACCGCGTCCGCGGCGTCCGCCATGGACGGATACCCGAGGACCACGCAGTGCCGGAACACGGGTTCGGGTACCAGGTTGACCGTCGCGCCGAGGAAGACCGCCAGCGTGCCTTCCGATCCGGCCAGGAACTTTCCGACGTCGAAGTGGTTCTCCGGCAACAGGTGTTCGAGGCTGTAACCCGACACCTGCCGTCCGAAGCGCCCGAATTCGGTGCGGATCGTGCCCAGGCCGCCTGCGACGACGCGCTCGAGCCGATCGAGCGTCGCCGACGCCGGGCGGCCGCCCATGAGGTCCAGGCGCTCACCGGTGCCCAGCACCACGTCGAGACCTTCGACGTTATCGGCCGCCCTGCCGTAGCCGAGTGCCCGGCTGCCGCAGGCGTTGTTGCCGATCATGCCGCCGATGGTGCAGCGGCTGTGCGTCGAGGGATCCGGCCCGTACCGCAGCCCGGTGCCCGCCAGGCGCTGCTGCAATCTGGCGTGCACGACCCCCGGGTCGATCCGCGCGGTGCGGGCCTCGATGTCCACGGCGTGCACCTGATTGAGGTACTTGGACACATCGACGACGATTCCGGTGCCGACCGCATTTCCGGCGATCGAGGTGCCCGCGCCGCGCATCGTCACCGGCACGCCACTGTCCCTGGCCACGGCGATGGTGGCGATCACCTCATCGATGTGACGGGGGCGGACGACGACCTGAGGCACCACCCGGTACAGCGAGGCGTCGGTGCTGTACATCGCCCGGGACAGCAGCGAGTCGTCGACATCGGTCAGGCCGTGGTGCCGCAGATCGGCGGCGATATCGACGTGCATCGTCTCCACGGGCATGAGTAGCATGCTACTCAGCGGAGCAGGGGCCGGAGCCGTTCGGCCCACGACCCGTCGACATACTCCGCCGACCCGCCGGACACCTGCGCCAACAGCAGCGTGCCCGTGTGCACCAGGTGCTGCCACATCCGCTGCGCCGCCTCCCCGGGATCCTGCGCGGTGATCGCCGCGACGATGGGCGCGTGCTCCTCGGCGATCGCGGGCATATCCCGGGATCGGCCGACCGTGGAGACTCCCCTGACCTGGATACCGTCCCGCAACCTGGTGAGATCCTCGGTCAATCGCGGGTTACCCAGAGACTCGGCGATCAGACCGTGCAACCGGCGATCGGCCGTCATGAACGAGTCCTCGTCGGCCCGTTCGGCATTGTCCCGCAACGTTTTCAGCGCAGCGCTCAACGAGACCTTGAGATCCGGTCCGCAGACCGAGGCCGCATAGGCCGCCGCGGGCACCTCGAGCAGCAGCCGCATCTCGAAGACCGAACGCACACCGTCGGCGGTGACACCGCGCACCCGGAAGCCCCGGTTCTTCTCCACCGCGACCAGACCGGCGTCGGCCAGGCGCAGGACGGCCTCGCGGGCGGGGGTGCGCGACACTTCCATCTGCGCGGCGATGCCATAGATCGAATGCTGCGAACCGGCGGCCAGCTCCCCCGACAGGATCGCAGCACGCAGAGCGTCGAACACCCGATCGCTCGACGTCTGCCGTGTCATTTGGCGACAATCTACCGGTGCACCGTCGAGAAGAGGCCGACCTCCGGACGCCGCGGATCGAGGTGGCGGGCGCGGGCCCTCGCTGTACCTGACATCACACCCTCCAAGCGTGTCACCAGGACAGTTACCGGGCATACGCCTACCCGGAAAGTGTCTCGTGTTCGAAATCTGGGGGTGCGGTGTCCCGTTATCTGTATGCGCTCGGCGGCTTCAGTTTCCGCCGCCGATGGCTGGTGCTCGGCGTGTGGCTGACGGTGCTGCTCGGGTTCGCGCTGGCGTTCGTCGGCTTCCGGGGTGAGCCCAGCGACAACTTCACCATCCCCGGCACCGAATCGCAGCGCGCCGTCGAGCAACTCCAGCAGAACCTGCCCGCGTTCGCCGGCGCCCAGACCCAGCTGACCATCGCCGCGCCGGTGAACCTCGCGATCACCGACCCTGCCTTCGCTCCCGCCATCGATCGGGCGGTCGCAAATCTGGCCGCCGTCCCCGATATCGCCGCGGCCGCCGGTCCGAGCCAGACCCGGCAGATCTCGCCCGACGGACGCGTCGGCTTGGGCACCGTGCAGTGGAAGGCCCCGATCGGCGGGGTCAGCGATGATGCGCTGACCGCCCTGGAAACGGCGATGAAACCCGCCCAGGACGCCGGCCTGCAGGTCGAGTACTCCGGCAGCGTCTTTCCCGGCTACAAGGTCGAGCCCCCGATGGTCGCCGAGATCATCGGGGTGGCGGCCGCATTCGTCATCCTGCTCATCACATTCGGCGCCATCGTCGCCGCCGGACTGCCGATCCTGACGGCGGGAATCGGGGTGGGCATCGGGCTTTTCGGCATCTTCGTGGTCGCCGCGTTCGTCGACATCCCGTCGGCAACGCAATCGCTGGCCCTGATGCTCGGACTGTCCTGCGGCATCGACTACGCGTTGTTCATCCTCAACCGGTACCGCAACAACCTGCTGTTGCTGATGCCGCGCGACGAGGCCGCGGCGCTTGCGGTGGGCACCGCGGGCGGTTCGGTGGTGTTCGCGGCGCTGACGGTGATCATCGCGCTGTGCGGTCTCGCGGTGGTCGGTATCCCCTTCCTCACCTACATGGGCGTGGCGGCGGCGATATCGGTTTTCATCGCGATGCTCATCTCCCTGACCCTGCTACCCGCGATGTGTGCGTTCGCCGGCGGCAAGGTGGCCAAATTCATCGAGACCCCGCTGCAGCCCGGGCGCGCCAAGCAGGTCGCCCAGGTCGCCGCATACACCCCGCAGCGGACGATGGGCGCCGCATGGGCGCGCTTCGTCGTGAAGTTCCGCAAGCCTCTGCTGGTCGGCGGCACCGCAGCCCTGGTGGTCCTCGGACTACCCGCCCTGAGCATGCATCTGGGCCTGCCAAGTGGTGCATCCCAACCGGAATCGAACACCTCGCGTCAGGCCTATGACCTGACCGCCGAGCACCTGGGCGCCGGATTCAACGGGCCCCTGCTGGTGGTGGCCGACGTGTCCAAGGCCTCCGATCCGGGTGCGGTGGCGACCATCGCGACCAATATCGGCCGGGAGAACGGTGTGGTCGCGGCCGCGCCCGCCGGTGGGGACGCCGAGACGGCGATCATCCAGGTCATCCCGGAAACCGGTCCCAACGACCTCGCCACCGCCGATCTGGTCCGCCAGATCCGCGCCGATCGCGACCAGATCCAGGGCGACACGGGCGCATCGATTCTGGTCGGCGGCACCACCGCATCGAATATCGACACCTCGGACAAGCTGGCCGCGGCGCTGCCGATCTTCGTCGTGGTCGTCGTCGGGCTGGCGTTCATCCTGCTGGCCATCGCCTTCCGGGCAGCACTGGTGCCGTTGACGTCGATCATCGGTTTCCTGCTGTCGGTGTTCGCGGCGCTCGGCGTCCAGGTGGCGGTCTTCCAATGGGGTTGGGGCGCAAGCCTGCTGGGTGTCACCCCGGGTGAGACGATCAGCTTCCTGCCGATCATCGTGTTGGCCATCATCTTCGGCCTTTCCAGTGATTACGAGGTGTTCGTGGTGTCCCGGATCAAGGAGGAGTTGGGCACCGCCACCGACGCGCAGGAGGCCGTGCGCAACGGTGTCGGCCTGTCGGCAAGGGTGGTGACCGCGGCGGCGCTGATCATGTTCGGTGTGTTCATCGCCTTCCTGGCGGGCAGCGATCCGATCATCAAGGCCATCGGCCTGAGCCTGGCCGTCGGCGTCTTCCTGGACGCCTTCGTCGTGCGGCTCACGTTGATCCCCGCGGTCATGAGCATCCTCGGCGACCGGATGTGGATGCGCTCCAAGTGGTTCGACAAGTACGTGCCGGACCTCGATATCGAAGGCACCGCCTTGGAGTCGGCCCACCGAAGCCCGGCCGATATGCGCTGACCGCTAGGACGCCGGTATCGGCAGGGTGCCCATCGGACGACTGTAGGCGGACTCGACGATGGGCCGAAGGCGGGCGTCATCGCCGACCTTCTGGGTGTTCGGCGTCCACTGCTGGGTGACCATCGGCAGGAAATAGGTGGCCGGTGAGCCGAGTATGTAGGTGGCGTTTCCTTCGACGAAGGTCTTGTTGGCGGGGTCGTTGAGGCCGATCCTGCTGTAGTCGTTGTGCACCGGCTTCAGCTCGCCCTTGCCGCCGACGAGGTTTGCCGCGCTGCGATTCTTCTTCGCGTCGCTGTTCGTCAGATCGTTGGGGCAGTCGGCGAAATAGTCGTACTGCCGGGCGATGACCTTGACGGTGTACGCGGTGTCATCGGGGAAGCCGTTTCCACCGTAAGCCGCCACACAGCCACTGTTCGGCACGTTCGCGCAGCCGTTGTACTTGCTCTCCAGGTCGCCCGTCAGCACGAATGTCACTGTGCTCGGGTCGATATCACTGGTCGGTCCGTACCGGCGCAACCACGCGTCGGCCACCTGCGCGCCCTGGCTGTGTCCGGCCACGATCTTGCGGCCGGGCACCGAGTGCAGCATCTCGTTGAGTTTGTCGGCGCCCTTGTTCGTGTTGGTGGCGCCGGGGAAATTGTTGTAGGGCACCTTCACTACCTCGTTGGGTGCCGCGAACAGTTCACCCCGCAGCCAGTTCGAATCCAGTGGGCCGAATGCCGGCGCCAGCGTGAGCACGGTGGCTCCCCCCGGCCCCGGAGCGGCGGCGGCCGGCAGCGGTGCCACCAGTGCACACGCCCCGAACATCAGAGCCAATGCAACGCGAAATCTTCTCACCGTGATCTCCCCTTTGCCCGACGGCCTCCCCGGCCGCATTCCCCGCCACCGATGGTGCGCGATGCCGGCCGCGCAGGCCCAGGGTTGGGTCGCGAACAGTGACGATTCGGTGCAGGTTCGAGATGCGGCGGTGACCGTAACAGCCCAGCCATCCCGAAACGCGCGCCGATCATCTACCCGCACGACAATTGTGGTCAGCGGGCCGATGAGGAGAAGTTGATGGTCAAGAACACGACAACGCTGCTGGCCGCCACGCTTCTCAACGCCGGCGCGGCATGCCCGCCGATCGTCATCGCCGTAGCTGCCATCGCCGCGGTCCATACTCCGTACCATCCTGGCGAGATTCCCTGTCACACAGTCGAAGGGGTGCCCTACTTCACCCCGGCGGGCGACCCCTGCTAGCACGATCCGGCAGCCACCGAGGTAGGGCCAGCCTCCACACCTAGTTCCCGGTCAGCCTGGTTCCACCGTCACCGCCAAGGAGCGATATCGACCGTGCTGCGCTGCCCGCCCTGCTGCACTGAATTCGTGTCGGAAGCACCCCGCCACGGCCATAGGCTTGTATCGAGAAGCTGGGCGGTGGGGGGAGCCACGATGGTGATGATCGAACTTGCGCTGAACATGGCGGACGCATCGAATCCTGGCCGGGTGATCGGGGAGGTGATGGGGCGGCTGATGCTGCTGGCCCTGATCCTCGGGCTGACCGCCTGGGTGATCGTGAGACTGGTGAGGAAGCCCTCTCAGCAGGGGCCGCCGCAGTATCCGTACTACCCACACCCCCAGTGGCCCCAGGGGGACGGACTGCAGCAGCCGTACTGGCTGGGACAACAACCCCCGCCGCCCGGCGGCCAGTGGCAAGCCCCCTACCCGCAACAGCAGCCGCCGCAGCGCTGAAATGCCGAGGGAAGGGAGCAGCAGGTGTCGGTGACGGTGTCGACGGTGCAAGCGTCGCGACCCGATCAACTGGTCGCCTCCGCCGCCGATCTCGGTACGAAGATCACCACTCTGGACGCCACGATGGCTGCGCAACGGCAAGCGCTGGCGCACATGCGGTCCTCCTGGCAGGGCCAGGCCGCCTCGGCGGCGATCATCAAGGCCGAGCAGAACCTCAACCGGCAGGAGGAACTGCGCGCGCGGCTGTCCGCGCTGCAGCAGACCCTCAGGTCCGGCGGCACCCAGATGGCGTTCACCCGCAGCGGACTGCTCGCCACCGTCGGGATGCTGCACGCCGTCGGCTGGCAGGTCGCCGATGACGGCACCGCCACCCCACCTCCGCTGCCTCTGATTCTGCGGCTGATGGCGCCGGCGTGGACGGCCATCCTGCACAGGCTGCTGGCGCTGTTCGCCGATATCGACGCCCAGACCGCGGCGGGCATCCAGGCGGCGATCGGCGGACCGGTGCCCGCCACGCCGCCGGGCACCCTCGGTGACCCACGCACACTGCCGTCACCCGGGACCAGCCCCGAGGACGTCAAGAAGTGGTGGGATTCGCTCAGCCAGTTCGAGAAGAGCCAGTTGATCGCCGATCATCCGCCGGAGTTGGGCAACCTCAACGGCATTCCCGCCGAGGTGCGCGATCAGGTGAACCAGGCTGTCATGCAGGACGATCTGGCCCGGGTGACCGAAACCGCCGACCGGCACGGGGTGTCCACCGAGGAGGTGGTGGCCAATCCGGGCGCCTATGGGCTGACCTCCGCCGATGCCACCCGCTACACCAATGCCGTGCAGACCCGGAAGGGCCTGGACAAGATGGCCGCCGAAGGCAAGCAGGACCGCCCGGTGATGCTGTGGGCCTACGATCCGCTGGCATTCGGCGGGCAGGGCAAGGCTGCGGTGGCGATCGGCAACCCGGACACGGCGCAGAACACCGCCGTCGTCGTCCCCGGAACCGGCAGCAGCGTCGAAGATGGCTGGCTGGAAAGCGATAACGCCACCAACCTGTACGACCAGATGCGCCTGGGCGACCCCGACGAGTCGACATCGGTGATCGCCTGGATGGGCTACGACGCTCCCGACAGCCCCACCGATACCCGCATCGCCACCCCCGGGCTGGCGCGTGCGGGCGGTGACCTGCTGGCCGCCGACGTCAACGGCCTGGCCGCCACCCATGAGGGCGTACCGTCGAACCTCACCGTCGTCGGGCACTCCTACGGGGCCACCGTGGTGGCCGACGCGTTCGCCGGCAGCGGGATGCAGGCCGACAACGCGGTGCTGATCGGCAGCCCCGGAACCGATTTGGCCCTCAGCGCCGCGGACTTCCATCTGTCCGAGGGTGGGCAGGTGTACGTCGGGGCGGCCTCGAGCGACCCGGTGACCTGGCTGGGCCAGGCCGGCCCGTTGCCCGACATCATCAACCGCGAACTGCACTACCCGCTGGGCTTGGAGGCCGGGCTCGGCACCGACCCGGCGGGGGACGGCTTCGGCTCGGTGCGCTTCGACGCCGAAGTGCCTGGGCGCAGCGGACTTCCGGACTTCGGTGACCATTCGCGTTATTACGATGTGGGCAGCGAATCGTTGCGGGCCATGACCGATATCGCCACCGGCGACGGGTCGACGCTGGCCGATAGCGGGTTGACCGCCGAAGGGCGCCGTCAGCCGCATATCGGGCTGCCCGACGATATCGATCTTCCCGGACTCCCCCCGATCGACCTGCCGGACTGGGACACTCCAATCCCGGGTACCCCAGCCCTCAACGACCCGGAAGGCGACCGTGGCACCGTCACCAAAGACCACCAGTACTGACCGTGTGCGCCGCGTCCTGGCGTTGGGAGCGGCCGGCGTACTACTGCTAGGAGGATGCGCAATGGGTAGCGAGCGTTCAGCCGACCTGGACGGCCCCGAGATGACCGACGAGCAGACCCGCGCGCAGGTGGTCGATCCCGCCAAACGACTGGTCCGGTCGGCCAATCTTCAGCTGCGCGGCGCGACGTTCGAATTCGACTCGTGCACCGATCAGGAGGTCGCTCCGTTCCGCGGCCAGGTCGGGATGGGATTCACCTTCCCCGCCGGAGCGGACAAAGAGACCTACCTCGACGGGATCATCGCGGCGATGGCCGCGGACGGCTGGAGCGACGGGGCGCCACCCGGGAAGCAGCCGCACGGGCGGGCCATGAATCTGGGTGAGGTGATGGCCATCGTCGCGGCCAACCCGGACCACCCGGATCGCGGCTACATCGAGATCTACGGCGAGTGCCGCAATGCCGGCGACCACAGCGCCGACGAGCAGGACATCCGCACCGAACTCACCAGCTGAGCGTCAGCCGCCCGGAACCCCGACCGTGCCGATCGCGGCGGCTGCGGCCTGATCCTGCGTCTCGTACCGGGTCGCGGCGCTGTTCAGGTTGCTGCCAAAGGTTTTGGCCGCTTCCGCGGCGGCGCTGGTGTCCGCGGCGATCGCGGATTGTGCTCGCTGACATGCGGCAGCAGTCGCCAGTTGCGGCACCGCGGCGGCGGCTTCACCCAGTGGGATACCGGCACCCAGACCCGCCAACCCCGCACCCGCCTGACCGAAAACGGTGCCGGCGCCCGTCAGCGCGCCGGGATCGACGACCAAGGTCACGCCGCTCACGTCGAATGCCTTTCGCTCACAGCCTGATTTTACGGCCGGACCGGTCACCGTCCGCGCGGCAAGATTCCGGACGGCGTGCAAGAGAAAGGAAGCCACCTGAGTCGGCTGGTCGTATTGTCCGGATGTTCCGGCGGCGGCAAGTCCGCACTGCTCGACGGGCTTCGACGGCGGGGCTTCGAGACGGTGCAGGAACCCGGCCGCAACATCGTCCGCCAAGAGCTCCGCACCGGAGGGCAAGCGCTGCCCTGGACGGATCCGGCCGGCT
>JBPPMV010000252.1:0-3422 GCA_051306235.1 Mycobacterium sp.
TCGATCTGCTTCTGCCCCTCCTGCAGAACGACGGTCGGGGCGATGATGAGTTTTCCGGCCTGATGCTCGATCGTTCGCGCCGTCTCGCCGAGTGTGGGCATTCCGAGCGTGTCCGCGGTCTCCGCGACCCATTCGGCGGCCTTCTTCGCCTTCTCCGCCACTTCGGACACACCGTCGACGACGTCGTCGACAAAATCGAAGAACCCCACGCTGCCATCACCTCCGCCGAAATCGAGGCTAACACCGCCCCAACAGGCTCAATTGCACCAATTTTCCGGTACCGGCGATCAGGTCAGTCGAGCGCTCCCGCGGCCACCGCGGCGCTGTTGATCCGGGTGAGGACCGAGTGCAGATGCTCGAGTTCGGAGAGGTCGACGCCGAGTTTCGCCACCACTGCGGGCGGGATATCGAGCGCCTTGCGGCGCAGCGCTGCTCCCCCGGCGGTCAGCGAGATGTGGGTGGTGCGCTCATCGGCGGTGCTGCGGGTGCGGTTGATGAAGCCCAGTGTCTCCAGTCGCTTGAGCATGGGCGAGGTGGTGGCCGGGTCCAGTTGCAGCAGGGCCGCAATCTGTTTGACGGACAGGGGTTCTCCATCGGTATTGGCGTTGTCCCACAGGGCCAGCATCACCAGATACTGCGGGTGTGTGAGCCCGAGCGGCTCCAGCAGCGGCCGGTACACCGCGAGGACGGCACGGTTGGTGACCGCGAGCGCGAAACACACCTGACGCTCCAGGGCGAGCGGATCGAGATCGTGGGTGACGGTGGGCATGCTCACAGCGTACTACTTCCCTAGGCCACTAATGATTAGCGTACTATCTAAGTTATGGCCGCCACTCCGAACTTCCTCCAGCGGATCCTCTACGCATACGGGCGACGCCTGCCCGATTCCATGCGGGAGTGGGTCGCCAACGACCTGGCCGGGCCGGGCGCAATCCGCCGACACATGATCCGCTACGCCATCCCGCCGGCTCTGATCCTGGCGCCGCTGTGGCTGTTCCCCGCCTCGCTCTACGTACACCTGGAGATGACGGTGCCCATCTATACGTGGGCGCTGATCATGGGCTACGTCCTGAACAAGATCTGGCGCCGCCACCGGCTCTCCCAGCACGGCCTGGACCCCAACCTCGTCGACGCCATCAACCGCGAGAAGAACGCCCGCGTCCACGACGATTACGCCCGGCGTTACGGCGCCCGCCCGGAAGAGGCGCGCTGGCAATCGAACTCAAGCCCTTTCTAAGGACGCGATCCCTTCTAGACGTGCGGCCCGACCGGTTTGACGACGGTCAGCAGCACCACCGAGTCGGCCAGGGCCGCCAAGCTGTGCCGGGTCCGCGGGATCACCAGGTGATCACCGGGCGAGCCCTCCCAGCTGGCGTCGGCATTGCTCAGCCGGACGCGGCCTTCCAGGATCTGCAGCGTGGCCTCGCCGGGACTCTCGTGCTCGTCGAGGCCGTTGCCCTCGGTCAGCGCCAGCAGGGTCTGCCGAAGGCTGTGCTCGTGACCGCCGTACACCGTGTGCGCACTGCGCCCGCTGGTCGCGGCGCGGGCTGCGGCCAGATGCTGGCGGGCCAGTGCGGTCAATGAGATCTTCTCCATGACCTCACTATCGCACCTCTGACAACCCCCTCTTGGCGTTGCGCGCCCATTCGTCGGCCAGAACCTCGGTGGCACCGCTGAGCACACCGTCGACGGCCAGCCGGGACACCACCGCGGGATCCGTTTTCTGTTCTGCCGGAATGTAACTGACCATATCGGTGTCCATGTAGCCAACGTGCAGGGCCGTGACATCGATACCGCGCGGAGCCAATTCATCGCGGACCGCATCGGTGAGCGCCCAGGCCGCGGCCTTCGCCGCGGCGTAGGCCCCCGAGCTCGCCGGGTGCATCCAGGACAGCACCGACAGCACATTCAATATTGCCCCGCCGCCGTTGCGTTCGATGACCGGCGCGAACTCGCGGATGACGTTGAGGGTGCCGAAGTAGTGCGTGTCCATCTCGGCGCGCACATCCTCGATCGGCCCGGTCAACAGGTTGGCCCGGGTCGAGATGCCGGCATTGTTCACCAGCACGGTGACGTCGGCGGCGATCTCGGCGGCCCGGCGTACCGATTCGGGATCGGTGATGTCGAGCTGCACCGGGATCACCCCGGGTGCGTCGACGGTCTCCGGCCGGCGGGCCGTCGCGTAGACCTTGGCACCGCGTGCGACGAACTCCGCCGCGATCTTCTTGCCCAGTCCGCGGTTGGCGCCGGTGACCAGGACGGTGATGTTCTCATTCATGGGAGTGCTCCTTCTCGTGTCTGTTCGGGCTCAACATGTTCGGCCGCACCGGCCATCCCCTGCGCTGCGAGTTTTCGGCTCACAGCTGGGAGGCGTGCGGTCGTGGTCCTCCGCGCGCGGTGTTCGCATCCTGGAGCGATGCAGCACCACACCTATGGACCCGTCATCCGGACCACCGCGGCGCTGGCCGCCGCGATGGGCGTCGGCCGGTTCGTCTACACCCCGATCCTGCCGTTGATGACGGCACAGGCCGGTCTCGGTCCGCACGCCGCCGGGCACCTGGCAACCGCCAACTACGCCGGCTACCTCGCCGGTGCGGTGGCCGCCGCAGTGTCACCGCGGATAGCCCGCTCGCGCAACGTGTTCCGCGTCTGCCTGCCGACCGTCGCCCTCAGCCTGCTGTGCATGCCGCTGACCATGGCGGTGCCGGGCTGGCTGGTGCTGCGTGCCGTCGCCGGTGTCGCCAGTGCGCTGGCGTTCGTCATCGCGGTCAACGCCCTGCTGGACAGCGCACCACACCATGCCGGGTGGGGTTTCGGTGGTGTCGGCATCGGGATTGCGCTGTCGGCGGCGCTGGTGCTCGCGCTGCCGGCCGGCACCGACTGGCGGCTGGCGTGGTGGGCCGCCGGCGCGCTGGCCGCCGCGTTCAGCACTCTCGCGTGGCGGTTACCGGCGCGCACGGCGCCCCCGAAACTCGCGGCAGCGCCACCGGCGCGGGCCGGCCGAGGACAGTTCGGCCTGCTGCTGGCGGGCTACACCCTGGAAGGTGTCGGCTACATCGTCGCGGGCACCTTCCTGGTGGCGGCGGTGGCGCAGAGTTCGCCGGGTCGATTGGGTGGCGCGGCCTGGCTGGTGGTGGGTCTGGCGGTCATCCCGTCCGCGGCATTGTGGGATCGGCTCAGCGAGCGTTACGCCCGACCCGCCCTGCTGACCGTGGCGCTGCTGCTGCAGGCCGGCGGGATCGCGCTGGCCTCTACCGGCAGCGGAGCCGCGGCACTGGCGGGCGCCATCCTGTTCGGCGGTACCTTCATCGGGGTCAGCAGCCTCGCCCTCGCCGAGGGACGGGTGCTGAAGATCCCGGCCGCGGTGGCACTGCTGACCGCAGGCTATTCGGCCGGCCAGATCATTGGCCCGCTGCTGGTGA
>JBPPMV010000253.1:0-4477 GCA_051306235.1 Mycobacterium sp.
CCGGTCACCGGGTCGATCTGATCGCCGGGCAGGGCCATCATGGTGCCCAGCGTGGTCAGCAGGTAGATGGCGACCAGCGCCACCGACCCCCACAGGATCATCTTCGGTCCACTCTTGCGGACCGACAGGAATTCCGCGCCCATGTTGTACGGGGTCTCCACACCGAGCAGGTAGAGCAGCACGGTGCCGTACAGGAAGCCGGCGACGGCGAAGTTCGGGATGGTCGCCTCGGCCCAGCTGAACGGTGTCGCCGAGCCGTTGTTGACGGCGAACAGCAGACCCGAGATGAAGATCGTCAGCGTCAGGATGCCGTAGACGACGAAGACGATATTCATGATCTTCTGATTGGCGGCCAGCTTGGCCAGCGCCAGACCGATGACCGTCCACAGGATCACCAGCTGCAGGATGATGCTGGTGGTGAGGCCGAGCTCGGTGTGGAAGGCCAGCAGCAGGAACTGCAGCACCACCGCCGGTGAGGACGCGGCGTTGAGGATCACCGGCACCCAGGACAGGTACCCGCCGATGAAGCCCCAGGTCTCCCCCATGGTGCGGGTGGCCCAGATGTACACCCCACCCTGACCCGGCCACAGGTTGCCGAGTTCGACGACCGCCATGCCTGCCGGGATGAGGAAGGTCAGGATGCCGAGCACCCACATCGGGATCGCGGTCCAGCCGCCGCCGGCCATCACCGAGGATCCGGTGATCCAGCAGATGATGAACACATAGGCGGCGGTGAGACCGAACGTGGTCATCACCTTGGGCAGGATCTGTTCGGGGACAAGCTCGGTGGTCATGAGCTTGTCACGGTCGGCGGAGCCGCCAATGGGGCCGGAGCCGGGTGGTACGGCGTCTAGTTCAGCAGTCATACGATCTGTCCGTCCTTCATTCGAACGACACGGCTCGCTTCGTCGGCCACCGTGGGGTCATGGGTGCTGGCGACGACCGTGACGCCCAGCGTCGAGCACAGGTCGCGCAGCATGCGCACCACCGTCTCCCCCGTACGGTGGTCCAGGTTGGCCGTCGGTTCGTCGGCCAACACAAGAGTGGGATTGCTGATCAGCGACCGCGCGATGGCGGTGCGCTGCTGTTCGCCGCCGGACATCTTGGTCGGCTGGTGGTGTACCCGGTGTCCGAGCCCGACGATCTCCAGCAGTTCGGTGGCCCGCTTGCGCAGGGCCTTTCGATCGTAGGGTTCGAACATCAGTGGCAGTTCCACGTTCTCGACCGCGGACAGGAACGGAATCAGGTTGTAGCTCTGAAAGATGAACCCGATGGTGTCGTGGCGCAGCGCGGCGAACTGGCTCTCGGAAAGCTGCCCGGTGTCCTGACCGGCGACCGACACCCGCCCCTTTGTCGGCCGGTCCAGCCCGCCCATGATGTTGAGCAGGGTGGACTTACCGCTACCGCTCGGTCCCATCAGGCAGACGAATTCACCTGGCATGACCTGGAGTTCAACGGCGATGAGGGCCTTGACCACCTCATCGCCGAGCTTGTGCAGTTTCCATACGTCGGAGACGTCGACGACGGGGGTCGGTGTGACCTCCTGCGCGACCTGGACGGGTGTCTCGTCGATGGCGGTCATGACTATCCTCCGCTGCTCAGTGATCGGATGGGTGGGCGCGATGCGGCATTCCAGGTGGGGACGACGCTGGTGGCCAACGCCGCGACGATACTGACGACCACCGCGATGGCCGCCCCGAGTGCCAGGCCGCCGAAGTCGACCCCTGCAGGTGCGAGGCCGGTGATGTGCAGGACGGCGCCGGTGACGGCGGCAAGTGCGGCACCGCCGATGGCCCCCACCACCGCGGCGACCAGCGGTTCGACGAGCAGGGCGGCCACCACCGGGATGCGTGGGATCCCATTGGCGCCAAGGACTCCGAGTTCCCGGGTGCGGTTGGCGACCGTTCGGGTGGTGGCCACCGCCACCTCGACGACGCCGACCAGCAGGACGGTCACCGCGATCAGCACGACCGCCGCGCCGATCTCGTCGGCGTTTCCCAGCGAGGCGGACTGCGCGCGGATACCGTCGGACATCCCGAACACGATGACGACCAGGAAGGCGCCGGTGGCCGTGGTGACTGCGGGCAGGATCATCTCCCGCAGCCGGCGCCTGGCCGACAGCCAGCCGTAGGTGAGGCCGTATTTGAGCATGATCACCTGGCTTCGAGTAGGTCGACCGGGCGCTGTTGGAGCAGTCGGTGCACGGGTACCAGTGCTCCCAGGATTGCCATGGCCGGGATGAACGCCGCCACCATCCCGGCGGCCTGACCCCAGGCCGGCAGTGTCGCAATCCCCGGGATGACGAGGGCGACAGCGGCTCCCGCGCCCAGTACACCGAATACGTAGGCGGTGAAGAAGACGATGCCGGATTCGACGAGGAAGAAGTACAGCACCTCATCGGCCAGCCCGATGCTGGACATGATGCCGAACTCGCGTTTGCGTTCGGCGACCGCGGCCAGGAAGGAGGACACCGCGATGACGAATCCGAGGATCAGGCCGATGGTCGAGATCACCCCGAGTGTGGAGCTGGTGACCTTGCCCGAGAACAGCGCGGAGAATTTCTGCTCGAAGGTCAGCGGGCCGGAGCCGCCCACCGTGTCATAGATCAGGCCCGGGCCGTCGGGGTCGGGGCTGACCGCGGGATCCGCCGTGGCGGGCAGACCGGTGGCGGTCCCGAACTCCTTCGCGAGGTCACGACGGTGTTCCTCCCCGACCGGCGCCGCGACCGTCCACCACCCGTTGTCACCGATCACCGATCGTGCCAGATCCGTTGACACCGTGATGGATTGACCGTCTCCGGCGATCTCGACCAGCACCGGTCTGCCGCCGATGTCGAGGGTGGCCGCCGGCGCGATACGGAGCCGATCGGCCACACCCGCGCCGACGACGGCCCGGCCACCGCCGATGGCATCCGAGCCGCGCAGCGAGACGGTGTCCGCGCCGAGGGTGGTCGTACCCGACAGCGTCCGGGTGATGGTCCACCCCTGCGGTGCCGCAAAGGTGGGGACGGAACCGTCGGCGATGAGCGCCTGGGCCGCCGGGTCGAAGTGCACACCGCCCGCCGGCACCACCCACAGCTGGGAGTCACCGAGGACGTCGGTGACCGAATCTGCGCCGGTGATGGCGAAACTCGCCGAGATGGTGCGCACGACAGTGACGCAGGCGATCGCCAGGGCGATACCGATGACAGCGAGCACAAAACGTTCCGGGCGCCGCCGGATGTTCGCTACCGCAAATCGGACAAGGCACCCGAAGGTGTTTCCCGATGAGCGGGCGATCTCCGGCGACCGAACGATTGTGGGTGCGAGGGGCTCCACGGAGATGATGGTGGGCGCGCCGTGTTTCGTCGACGGCGATATGCGGTATCGCTGGAGTTACGCGAATTCTCATGGGTTACAACAAGATGTCCCCTTCGCAACGGATTTCGTTGCGGATCAGTCCTGGATACGCGCAAACGGTCCGGCTTCTTCGATCTGGAAGGCCAATTCGATGAGGCGGCGCTCGTGCCCGGTGGTCGCGCCGAACATCATGCCGATCGGCAGCCCAGATACGGACTGCGCCAAGGGTAATGAGATCGCCGGGTCGCCGGTGACATTGGCCAGCGGTGTGAACGCCACCCACTCGATGAGCCGGTCGATGATCTGCTGATAGTTTGCGGTCGGGTCCAGGTACCCGATCGGCGGTGTCGTCTCGGCCAGCGTCGGGGTGAGTAGCACGTCGTACCGATCGCCGAGCCGCGCGGTGATCCGGCGGGTACGCGACAACCGCGCGATGGCCAGCGGCATCCGGTGCAGATTGCGCGCGGCCAGGTGTTCCAGGCCGCGCGTCAGATTGTCGAGCTTGTCGCGGTCGAAGCTCGGGCCGAACGTCGTCTTACCCCCACGCACGAGTGCGTAGGCCAGCAGCGCCCAGTAGATCAGAAAGTCGTTCTTGAAGGCGGCCGGGATCGGGTTGGCGATCTGCGTGACCCGGTGGCCGAGCCCCTCCAGTAGCGCGGCGGTCTTCAATGTCGCTTCGCGGACCTCCGGGCTGGCTTCGCGCGCAAGCGATTCCGTGGTGAAGGCGATGTTCAGCGGTCGCGAACCCGGCCCGGTCACATCGCCGATTGCGGGGAGCTTCGGGTTACGCCAGAGCAGTTCGGCCTCCCGATAGAAGGCGGCGGTATCCCGGACCGACCGGGTGAGCACACCGTTGGCGACGATACGCAACGGCATCTGCCGCATCTGCTTGTCCAGCGGCAGCCGGCCGCGCGAGGGTTTCATGCCGACCAGCCCGGTGCAGGCCGCCGGTATGCGGATCGACCCGCCGCCGTCATTGGCGTGCGCGATCGGCACCACACCGGCGGCCACGAAGGCTCCCGACCCCGAGGATGAGGCGCCCGCGGTGTGATCGGTGTTCCACGGATTGCGGACCGCGCCGAGGCGGGGGTGTTCGGCCGAGGCGCTGAAGCCGAACTCCGAGAGTTGGGTCTTGCCGA
>JBPPMV010000254.1:0-20787 GCA_051306235.1 Mycobacterium sp.
TCGTCGAACCGGAACACCGGCAGGCGCCCGGCGAGCGCCTCGAACTCGTCGGGGGTGCCGTCGGTGACCAGGCCCGCGTTGCGGATGAAACTCACCCCGGTGGGGACCAACGTCGGGAACTGGCGCAGGAGTGGGCGTGCCTGCTCGGCGGGTATCTCGATCATCCGCACCTGCTGCTCCCGACGGCCCTGATGCAGCGTCGCGGTCCCCGCGGCCCGGGCGTTGGCCACCCAATCAGAACCGGGTAGTCCGCCCACCACATACCGGGACCCGTCGACGGTCATCGGGGTGACCGGCGTGGAGCGTGGCTTACCGGTCTTACGGCCGGCCACGGTCAGCACCAGCGGACCCTTCTCGCCGCCGATGCCGAGCCTGGAGGCGGCGATGAACACCTTGTTGACGTACTTGAGCCACCACGGCGGCCTGACCCGTTCCATGGAGGAGACAATAACTACTTCGCGAAATTCGCGCTGATCCTCTGCTGCAGATAGTCTTTCGCGCTGATCGGCGGGTACTTCCCGGCGGGGCCGGTGATGGTCACCTCGCTGTTGGCCTGGGCGAAGAACGCGATGCTGTAGCGCGGGCCGCGCTGCTCGGAGGGCCCCGGGCTGGTCACCCGATGGAAATTGGACGGCAACAGGTCGTCGCTCCAGCGCATCAGCATATCGCCGATATTGCAGGTGATCGCGTCGTCGGAGGGATGCACCGGAGTCCACTGCTGGGCGGTCATCTCCTTGCCAGGGCACACCTGCAGGCCGCCCTGGCCGTCACGTTGGAAAAGCAATGTCAGGCAATCGAAGTCGGTATGAGCGCCGGCCCGCCACACACCGCTGAGGTCGGCGCTCTCGGGCAGGGCGAAGTAGTGCAGCAATCGCAGGGTGCTCTGGTATGTCGGCGAGGCCGGATCGTGCGCACGGGTGAAGAAGTCGGACGGGAAGCTCAGTTTGTCGGCGAACAGCGATAACAACTCCATTGCCAGTGCCCAGCAGTCGCGTTCGAAATCGAGGATCGTCGCGCGGAAGCCGGCCAGCTCGTCATCGGTCGGCCACAAGCCGTCCATATTCGACAGGGTGACCTGATAGGACTCCTTCTGATCGGGCACCCCGACCGAGGGGCGGATCTGGGTCAGCTGTTCCCACCCCGAATTGAATCGTTTGGGTCGACGGGCTTTGACCTCCTCGGGTAGGGCGAAGAACGCCTCCGCGGCGGCGAAAGCCGCGCGCACCTTGTCGATGTCGATACCGTGGTCGATCACCTGGAAGAACCCGATATCGGTTGCCGCGCTCCATAATTCGTCGGCGATCGCGGCACGCCGGGATTCCAGGCCAGCCAGCGAGATGCGCCGCACCTCGCGCGCACTCTCGGTGCCCAGTGCCCCCATGCTCCGTTCGCGCTGGAGTTCGGTCATATCGGTCATGCGGATGCCTCTCGGATCGCGGGATCGCTGAACTGATTGGTGAACAGGTCTTCCGCCGTCATATCTGCGGGCACCGTGTTGCCGGTCGCGGCCAGGACGGTGCGCAGATCCTCGACATTACGGGTGGTCCTGGCCGGGTCATAGACGCCGAACGAACCGTCCTCCTCGGCGGCCAGCAGACCCTTCTCGACGAGCAGGCCGGCGCTGAAGGCGGCTTCGCCTTCGGAGTACGGAGAATAGGTGCTGTCCTGGGACACGACGTCGACGATCACCGTGTTCACCGCGTCGGGTGCTGCCGCGTAGTCGATACCGGACTGCTGGATGATCGGGACGAGCTTCTCCAGGCACGGGGACAGTTCGGGCAGCTTGTCGGCCCGCACCGACATGTTCGATGCGTAGATGTCATAGCCGACGTCCTTGACCAGCCCGTATCCCACCGGCTTGTTCCACGCCGGGGTGTCGTGTTCATAGGTGTAGGGCTCGGAGTTGGCGAAACCCTGCTGCGCCACGGTCGGATCGCCGACGAATCGTGCGGGCGCGCCGTCATATCCGGTGTCGATCTGGGACTGGTCGAGCATGCCCTTGGCGACCATCCACTGCGGGAAGATCTGGTCCTTGGACACCACGACGGCGGCGTCCGACCTGCCGATATCGGCGACCGTCGACCAGTCGGGGTGTGACTGCGGATCCCACATCAGGATCGCGGGGCTGTACTTCAGCAACGGGGTGACCCCGACCACGGGTTGATCGGCAGCGGCGGCGATCAACTGGTCGCCGTGCACGATGCCCATGGTCAGCGAGTCGTCGACGTAGAGCTGCGACGGCACGGACTGGAATCCGATCGCAGGCCCGCCCGATTTCAGGGTCAGGTCCACACCGGTGTCCTTGCCCGCGGCCACCAGGGGACCGGTCACCGACTTCTCGTCGGTGTCGACCCGGTATCCGGGGCCGAGCATGCCGAAGACGGCACCCATATCGGACTGCGGCTGCCACTGCAGTTGGATCCCGACGTTCGCCGGGCAGACATCGGCGAGATTCTGTGCGTCTGCGGCCGGCGCCAGCGACGGACCTGCGGTGGGCTCCTCGCCTCCGTAGGCGCACGCTGACAGGGTGGCCGCAACGGCGGCGCCGGCGGCCGCCTTCCGTAGTGTCGGTCGATACATGTTGCTCCTCGGTGAATGTCGCGGATGTCGAAGTGATTACATGCAATCACGATCTCGGTGCGGTTGCCTCACCGATACCCGTCGCTGAGCGCTGCTCTGAGGTTTGAACTGCGGAAACATCGTCTCACCGACAAAATCCTTACGTCCGGTTCACACGCTGAAACCTGGACGTAATACATGTAATCGAATCTAGAGGAGCGGTACAAGCCGCATAGGTTGCATGTAACCCCCTGGTGGAGGCCGACTGTATGACGATCGTATTCGCCGACGTCACAAAGCGATTCGACACCGGCACGGTGGCGGTGGAGAACGCCGACCTGCGGATCGAGCGGGGCGAGTTCGTCGCCGTCGTGGGTCCGTCGGGCTGCGGGAAGTCGACGCTGCTGCGCATGGCTGCCGGGCTCGACCAACCCAGTTCGGGAACGGTGAGCCTGGGTAGCGCCTCGGTCGGGTTCATCTTCCAGGAGCCCACCCTGCTGCCGTGGCGCACCGTGCGTGCCAATGTCGAGTTGTGCGCCGAACTCGGCGGTGTCGACCGGGCGCAGACCAAACGCATGGCAGCGGAAACGATCTCGGCCGTCGGGCTGGACCAGTTCGCCGACCAGCTGCCCAGGACATTGTCCGGCGGGATGAAGATGCGGGCGTCGATGGCCCGCGCCCTGACCCTGGCGCCCGACGTGCTGCTGCTCGACGAGCCGTTCGGCGCGCTCGACGAGATGACCCGGCTGGATATGCAGGTCGAACTCCAGCGGCTCTACACCCGACGCGGTTTCACCGCGGTCTTCGTCACCCACTCGGTGTCCGAAGCCGTCTATCTGGCCAATCGGGTGGTGGTGATGACACCGCGGCCCGGTCGAATCGCCGGCATCGTCGATGTCGACTTCGACTATCCGCGAGCCGAAGAGCTTCGGTTCGATTCCAGGTTCACCGAATACGTCGCCGAGGTCTCGGCGCTGCTGCACGGGAAGGTGTCATGACCGTCATCGCGATACGCAGGCAGGCTGCGGCGTCGGCGCCGGCCGCCGAACGGGACGCCACCCAGCGCAGAAAGCTCAGTGCAGCACTGGGATATCCACTGCTGTCGCTGGCGGCGGGACTGCTGGTGTGGTCGGCGGTCAGCTATCTGGTGCTCGAACCGCACCGACGGTTCATGTTGCCGCCGCCGGTGGATGTGCTGCGCAATTCGCTGCTGAACTGGGATCACCTGCAGCCGATGCTCACGGCGTTGTCGGTCACCGCGCAGGTCACTCTGGTCGGATTCCTGGTCGCCGTCATCGTGGGTGTGGGGACCGGCGTGCTGATGTGTCAGGCGCGTTGGCTGGAGAAGGTGATCTATCCGTATGCCGTTGTCATCCAGGTCATTCCCATTCTGGCGATCGTTCCGCTGATCGGTTTGTGGCTGGGTTACGGGATGGCCGCGCGCACCCTGGTGTGTGTGCTCATCGCCGTGTTCCCCATCATCACCAACACCCATTTCGGTATCCGGTCGGTGGACCGGGGAATGCATGAACTCTTCACCGTCTCCGGTGCGTCGCGCTGGGACCGGTTGGTGAAACTCGAACTACGCGCAGCACTTCCGGCCATCATGACCGGAGTCCGCACCGCCGCGGGCCTGGTGGTGGTCGGCGCGATCATCGGCGATATGTTCTTCGCCAAGGGGCAGCCGGGCATCGGCACCCTGCTCGACGTGTACCGCGGTCGACTGCAGTCCGATGACCTCATCGCTGCGATCGTGCTGGCATCGGCGTTCGGGGTGCTCGTCTTCGCGGTGATGGGGCTGGTGTCCCGGCTGGCCGTCGGTCGCTGGCACGATTCCGCCCGGTGATTTGTGGAGTCTCAGCCGCACTCATTCCGGTCAGCGCTCCACAAATCGCAGTAAATTGAAGGAGAGACGACATGTTCGAGGTACCCGTGCTCGACGTGAGCCGTTACGTGGCCGGTGGATCCGCCGCGACCGATCCGGTGTGCGCCCGACTTGCCGACGATCTCGACACCGCGTGCCGTGAGGTCGGTTTCGTCCAGATCATCGGCCATGGTATCGATACCGGTGCCCTGGCCGACCTGGCCGATGCGCTCGACGAGCTCTTTGCGTTGCCGCTGCCCGACAAGGCCCGCTACCGGCGCGACCCGTCGACCAATCGCGGGTATTCGCCACCCAAGAGCGAATCCCTGAGCATGAGCCTGGGCATCGCCACCAACCAGAGCAAGGACTACTACGAGGCCTACACCGTCGGCACCGAAGCGGCGGCGTTCCCGGGCCTGGACCTGCCCGACACCAGCTATGCGCCCAACAACTGGCCTGATACCGCACCGGGCTTCCGGCCCCGGGTGGAGCACTACTTCACCGAGGCCCAGGGTCTGGCGCGCATCCTGATGACAGCCTTCACCGATGCGCTCCGGCTGCCTGCCCACTATTTCGACCCGATGATCGACCATTCCATCGAGGTGCTGAAGATGAACAACTTTGCCCTGCCCGAAGGGGATTCCGAGATCGCCGGGGAGCTGCAGGGGATGGGCGCGCACACCGACTTCGGCATCCTGACGATCCTGTGGGCCGACCAGGTGCCGGGCCTGCAGGTGCTCGACGGCGACGGTGTCTGGCATGACGTGCAACCCGCCGATGGCGCGTTGCTGATCAATCTGGGCGACGCGATGGCCCGGTGGACCAATGACCGCTGGCGCTCGACCGTGCACCGGGTAGACCCGCCGGTGGTCGACGGCCGGGTTCGGCGGCGCCGGTCGGCGGCGTTCTTCTTCGACGGGAACCACGACGCGGTGCTCGAAGCGCTGCCCGGCACCCTTGCCGACGGGGAGATCGGATACCCACCGATTACCGTTGCCGAGAACATCGCGATGAAGGTTGCCGGTCTGCGCACCGGGGTCGCACCGGATGCGGACCTGCGCGAGGCGGCGCGGGTGAAGGAGGCCAGCCTGTGACGGTGTCGGACGGTGCACTGCTCACCGAGTCGGTGCATGACGCACTGCAGGACATGATCTTCAGCGGTGAGCTCGCCCCGGGCAGCCCGCTGAGCGTGCCCGCGCTGGCCGCCCGGCTCAAGGTCAGCCGGACCCCGGTGCGGGAAGCGGTGCAGCAGCTCATCTACGAGGGGCTGGCGACCCACACCCGCAACGCAGGCGCGCGGGTGACACTGCTGGACGACAACGCCGTCAAGGCGGTGTTCGAGGTGCGGGAGGTTCTGGACGGGCTGGCCGCGCACAACGCCACCCTGATCGCCACCCGCGCCACCGTCGAGCAGCTGCGCAAGATGGTGCAGGTGCAGCGGGAACTGCTGGACGAAGCCCCCGACCGCAACCGCGACGCCCGGGCAGATCTGCAATTCCACACCCTCATCCGGGACACCGCCCAGAACCGACCGCTGTGTGATGCGCTGGCCCGTCTGGACGGCCAGTCCCACCTGTACCGGTCCGATATGTGGACCACCGAACTCAACCGCCGGCTCGCCGTCGGCGAGCACGACCGGATCGTCAGCGCCATCGAGGCCGGCGATGCGGACGGCGCCCGGGCGGCGGCATGTGCGCACGTTGCCGGGTTGTACGTGCGTACCCGGCGGGTCTGAGACGTGCTGCTGTCCGGGGCCACCCTGGCCGACGGATCCGTCGTCGACGTGCGTATCGAGAACGGTGTCGTCACCGGCGTCGACCCGGCATCGTCACCGGCAGGCGGTGACGATGTGCTCGACCTGCGCGGCTATCTGTTGATGACCGCGCCCGCCGAACCGCACGCGCATCTGGACAAGGCGCTGTCCTGGGATGCGTTGGCGCCCAAGCTCGGTGACCTGCATGATGCGATCGCCACCTGGAAAGCGGGCTCCCCGCGCTTCGACGAGGAGTCCTTCCGCCACCGGGCCCGCACTGCGGCGCTGACGATGCTGCGAAACGGCACCACCGCGGTACGGACCCATGTCGACATCCTGGTGGGGGAGGATCCGCTGCGCGGGATCCGCGCCGTCGATGCGGTCCGGCGCGAGTTGCGCCCGCTGATGGATATCGAGATCGTCGCCCTGATCAAGACGTACTCGGATGTGGGGCTGCTGCATGACGCACTCGATGCCGGCGCCGATCTGGTCGGTGGCTCACCGCACAGCGCGCCCGACCCGCATGCCGAGCTGGGCCGCCTGCTCGGCGCCGCCGAATCTCGCGGTGTCGGAGCGGATCTGCACACCGATGAGTTCCTGTTCGGCGATCACCACACCATCGCCGATTACGCCGAGCGGGCCCGGCACTGGCCCGCCGAACGTATCCGCACCGCGAGCCATTGCACCCGGTTGGGCACCATGACCGCCGGCGAACTCGACGCATTGTTGCCGCGGATCGCTGCGGCGGGCATCGGGGTCGTCGCCAATCCGATCACCAATCTGTACCTGCAGGGCCGCGATGTCACAGCGGGACCCCGCGGGATCACCGCGATCTCGGCATTGCGGACGGCCGGGGTGCCGGTCGCCGCGGGTGCGGACAATGTCCGCGACCCGTTCAATCCGCTGGGCCGCAGCGACGCGCTGGAGACGGCGATGCTGACCGTGATCGCCGGCCATGTGCATCCCGATGACGCGCTCACCATGGTGACCGATGAGGCGCGCACGGTGCTCGGGTTACCCGCGGCGGGCCCACGCGTCGGTGCCCGCGCCGAACTGTTGGCGGTGCGTGGGACCTCGGTGACCGATGTGATCGCCAACGCGCCGGCCGATCGCGTGGTGATTCACGACGGTGTGGTGGTCTCCCGCAGCGAAACGCACACCTGGATGGCGGTTTAGCCGAGTAGGCCGTGCTCCCGTAGAGCTCCTATCAGCCCGTCCGGCCGCTGGTCGGTGGGCACCGGATCGACCAGCGCGAAGGCGCAACCCAGGGCGCGGGCGCCGCCGTCGGCCTCCTCGCTGTCACCGACCATCAGTGCATCCTGCGGTGCGACACCGAGGCGGGTCAGCGCCGTCTCGAAGATCGCCGGGTTCGGTTTGACCGCACCGACCTCGAAGGACAGCACGTACTCGTCGGCCGCGGTCCCCGCGGCGGCGAACGCCGGCCGCAGGTCGAAGGCGATGTTCGACACCACCGCCGTCGTGATCCCGGCTTCGCGCAACCCGTTCAGGGCAGCGACCGTATCCGGGTAGGGCGTCCAGGAGGCCGGATCGACCAGCTTCGGATACAGCGCCGCGGCATCCGAGCCGGTGAGCCCGGACTCGCGCAGCACGTGGAGATACGCCTCGCGGTGCAGATGCGGCTCCAGGTCGCGGTTCGCCCAATTATGTTGCTGTTCTTCCGACATCGGCACTGAGCTACCGGTCGGTGCGGTGACCCGGCGCATCAGCTCGGCCTGAACGTGACCCTCGACCGCCTGCTCGTCGACCGTGATGCCGTCGAACCAGCTGTCGTCCTCCTCGAGCCGGAACAGGGTGCCGGAGAAGTCGAAGAGCACTGCACGTATCACGGGTCTGTCCTCACTAGAAGTGGTCGGGGATGGCGGGGGCGACGGGCCAGCCGAAGGCCGCCGAGGCACGAATCGCCGAACCCGGTTTCAGTTCCTCGACCAGGCCCGCGGCGACCAGCTGTGCCACGCTGGTCCCGCCCAGGTAGACGGCGCCGAGGTCACGGGCGGAGAGTGCGATATCGGCTGGTGCGGTGGTGTTTTCGCATTCGGCATGATCGATATCGCCGCGCAGCCGGTAGCGGCCGGTGTTCCACGGGCAGAATTCGTCACGCACATCCACCACGATATCGATCGGAGCGCCGTACCGGCGCAGCGCGAGTGCACGGTCCACCTCGACGAGCCGGACGAAGATGCCGTCGACGACCGCGCATTGCAGTGCGCGCGGGTCGGCAAGCAGGTAGCGCAATGGCTCGTCGACCGCCGCACCGTCGAACGAGATGCTGCGCACCAGATCGATCTCCAGCAGGAATCGCCAGATGCGGGCGTATGCCCGGGGATTGGTGGCCCGCACCTCCTCGATGTGCAGAGTGCCGGCGGGGCCGGTCGCAGACCAGTCCGGTTTGGGCCGGTAGACGGCGAACCCGCTGGGTGTGCCGTCGGGCTCGTGGTGCAGGGCGAAGCGGATGCGGCCGGTGTCCTTGCGCCGCTCGTCATTGTCATGGATGCGGTAGTCCCACCAGGGTTGCGGACGGTCCATCCGGCCGGGCAGGTCGGTGATCACCTGGTCGTAGATCGCCGGGCCGACAGCCAGCAGCGTGGCGGCATCGGTCTCGGACACCGAACCGTTGCCGAGGTCCACGTCGGGCCGGAAGCCCAGGTCGCGGACCTGGCCCGACAGCACGACGTTCTGGCTGGCCAGTCCGTACCCGAACCGGCCGTAGATCACGGTCTCGGAGGCGAACAGCATGGCCAGGGCCTCGTCGTCGCGGGCCCGGATCTGGTCGAGTTGATGGCGCATCATCTGGGTCAGCAGCCCGCGCCGCCGGTGCGCGGGCGACACCGTCACGGCGGTGACGGCGGCGACCGGGACGAGCACGCCGCCCGGCAGCGTCACCTTCTTGCGGTAATCGCCGGCCGTGGACGCCCAGCGGGTTCCCGTCGTGGAAGCCGAACATCCGGTCCAGGTCGGTGAACTTGCGGGCCAGTTCGATGTCATCGGTCTGCGGGTCGTGCAGGAACACCGAGTACAGGGCGGCGTTGAAGGCCAGGTAATCCTCTTCAGTGCGGACGGTACGCAGCGTCAGGTCAACCACATCGTCATGTCTACCGTGCCGCAGCACGTGCGCGCGCGGTCTTTTCTGCGGGCCCCGGCCGGCCGGGCACGCTGGCGCCTGTCAGGCTTCCGCCTGCTCCTCGGCGTCGGCGCTGAAGCAGAACATGCTGGCCACGAAGCTGGTCAGCGAGAGCAGGCCCGCGCCGACCGACAGCCCGATGTTGTCGAACCCGAAGGTGCCGACCGATATCGCGAAGCCGACGATGGCGATCACGCTCAGGAACAAGGCCCAGCTGCTGAGCGCCTCAGAGGCGGTGCGGTCGTTCATGAGGTCGGGTCCTATCGAGTGAACTGACGTGGTCAGCCCGTCTGTACCCCGACTGGTCCGGCCTTAACCCACCGAACGTCCCGCGCCCTCCCAGAACTGCGCGCGCACGGCCTTCTTGTCCGGCTTGCCCAGCGCGGTGATCGGCACGGAGTCGACGACGACCACCTGCTTGGGTACCTGCACCGAACCCTTGCGTTCCTTCACCGCCGCCTGGATCTCGGCGATCATCGCCGTGACGGACGCCTCGTCGGTGGACGCGTCGGGCCGCAGCACCACCACCGCGGTCACCGCCTCGCCCCACTTCTCGTCGGGGGTGCCGATCACACACACCTGCGCCACCGAAGGATGCTCGGCGACAACGTCTTCCACCTCGCGGGGGAACACGTTGAAGCCACCGGTGACGATCATGTCCTTGGTGCGGTCGACGATGAAGTAGAAGCCGTCCTCGTCCTCGCGGGCCAGATCGCCGGTGTGCATCCAGCCGTCCCGGAAGGTCTCGGCGGTGGCCTCCGGCAGGTTCCAGTAGCCACCGGACAGCAGCGGCCCCGCGACACAGATCTCGCCGACCTCGCCCTGGGGCACCGGGTTGCCGTCCTCGCCGAGCAGCTCCACCTTCGCGAACAGGGTGGGCCGGCCGCAGGAGGTCAGGCGCTTCTCGTCGTGGTCCTTCTTCGACAGGTAGGTGATGACCATCGGCGCCTCGGACTGCCCGTAGTACTGGGCGAAGATGGGGCCGAACCGCTTGATCGCCTCGGCCAGGCGCACCGGGTTCATCGCCGAGGCGCCGTAGTAGACGGTCTCCAGCGAGGACAGGTCGCGGGTGTGGCTGTCGGGATGGTCCATCAGCGCATAGATCATCGACGGCACCAGCATGGTCGCGGTGATCTTCTGCTCCTCGATGACGCGCAGCACCTCGGCCGGGTCGAACTTCGTCAGCACGATCAGCTCGCCGCCCTTGACGATCACCGGGGTGAAGAACGCCGCACCGGCATGAGAGAGCGGGGTGCACATCAGGAAGCGCGGGTTCTCCGGCCACTCCCATTCGGCCAGCTGCACCGTCGTCATCGTGGTGATCGACTGCGTCGTGCCCATGACACCTTTGGGCTTACCGGTGGTACCGCCGGTGTAGGTCAGCCCGCCGATGTTGTCCGGCGCCAGGTCGGCGGCGACCAGCGGCTGCGGTGGGTACTTGGCGGCCTCGGCGCTGAGATCGGTCGCGACATCGGCGAGCTCCTCGGGGACCGGGCCGATGGTCAGGATCTGCTTGAGCGAGGGCACCTTCTCCAGCAGGCCGAGCGCGCGTTCGACGAACATCGGGTTCGGATCGATGATCAGCGAGGTCACCCCGGCGTCGGACAGCACATACGCGTGATCGTCCAGCGAGCCGAGAGGGTGTAGTGCGGTGCGGCGGAAACCCTGGGTCTGGCTGGCGCCGATGATCATCAGCACCTCGGGCCGGTTGAGCGAGAGCAGCCCCGACGCGCTGCCGGTACCGGCTCCGAGTGCCTCGAAGGCCTGAATGTACTGGCTGATGCGGTCGGCGAGCTCGCCGCCGGTCAGCGTGGTGTCCCCGAGGAACAGCAGCGGCCGGTCCTTGTGGCGCTTCAGCGCGCCGACGGTGAGGTGGCCGGAGTGCAGAAAATGGCGGAGCTGCGGATCACTCATGACATCAGATTAGAACGTGTTACAACTTTTGTTTCAAGGACCGGTTGATTCCAGGGCGGTGTTCACTGGAGGGGTGAGCGATCAGGCCGAACTGCGTCAGTCGATCCTCGCGCTGGCCCGCGAGCGCGGCCCGGACAAGACCATCTGCCCCTCGGATGCGGCCCGGGCCGTCGGCGGCGCCACCTGGCGTGACCTGATGGACGACGCCCGCGAACTGGCACGTGAGCTGGCCAGACAGGGTGAGGTCGAGATCAGCCAGAAAGGTGAGGTGCTCGACCCGGACGCGCCGTGGCGCGGACCCATCCGGATCCGCGCCACACCCTGATCACCGACCTGCGGCCGCGCGCGCCGACTTCGCGGCCTTCTCGGCGAGGTCGGCCTTCCATTGGATCTCCTTCTGGATCCACGGGTTGGCCGCATCGAACTCCTCGATATTGCTCAACCGGCGCACCTCGAGCTTCACGCCCGGACCCAGCGGGCACTTGCCCGCCCACTGCTTGGCCTCTTCGGCCGAGGACGTCTCGATGATCCAGAACCCGTTGAACAGCTCCTTGGCCGCGGCGTACGGTCCGTCGGTCACCACCGGCGGGTCGGCGCTGAAGTCGACGACGAAGCCCTCCTCGGGTTCGGTCAGCCCCTCACCGGCCAGCAGCACGCCGGCCTTGACGAGCTCCTCGTTGTAGCGGCCCATCGATTCGATGATCTCGTCGAAATCGAGCCCGGCCACGGCGGCCTCGGCGGCGGCGGGATCGGCAACTCGCATGATCAGCATGTAGCGCGACATCTCGGTGTCTCCTTCTGGTGCGGGAAGGGGCACGCCGGTCGTGCCCTCATGGATACGTCGAACGGAACCCACACAGAATCGACACGCGCCGCGGACTTTTTTCATCGCGCACCCCGGAAGCCTGCAGCAAACTAGCCTTTCCGGCATGACCAGCCCACAGCAGCCGGCCGACCTGATCATCACGGGGACAATCCTCACCGTCGACGACACCCTGCCCACCGCGCAGAACGTGGCCATTGCCTTCGGGCGTATCGCCGCGGTGGATCTGTCCGAGGATGAGCTGCAGAACTGGATCGGACCGGACACCACGGTGGTATCCGTCGGCGACGGTTGTGTGCTGCCCGGTTTTGTTGAGGCGCACGGACATCCGTTGATGGAGGCGGTGGCGTTGTCGGACCGGATGGTCGACATCCGGCCGGTCACGCTGCCGAAGGCCGATGAGGTCGTCGCCGCGGTCCATGCCGAGGTGGCCCGCCGCGGCGCCGATGGCGCCTATCTGAACGGCTGGGATCCACTGCTGCAGAACGGATTACCGGAGCCAACGCTGCAGTGGCTCAACGGTGTCGCCGAGACCCCGCTGGTCATCATCCACAACTCCGGGCACAAGGCGTTCTTCAACTCCGCGGCCGCCCTGGTCGCCGGGATCAACCGCGACACCCCGGACCCCAAGGGCGCCCGCTACGGCCGCGATGCCAACGGTGACCTGGACGGCAGCGCAGAGGAATCGGCCGCGGTGTTTCCGCTGATCGGCGGTGCCATCTCGGTGGGCGACTACCCGGCGATGCTGATGGCCGAGTGCGATCGGCTGAATCAGGCGGGCCTGACCACCTGTTCGGAGATGGCGTTCGACCCGATGTTCCGCCCGATGCTTGACGCGTTGCACGATCAGTTGACAGTCCGGCTGCGCACCTACGAGATGTCCACCGCGGAACTGCACACCGATGCCAGCCCGTTCGACGGTGACGATCTGGTGCGTCAGGTGGGCATCAAGATCTGGGTGGACGGCTCGCCGTGGATCGGCAATATCGATCTGACGTTCCCGTACCTGGACACCGACGCCACCCGCAGCATCGGGGTGATCCCCGGATCGTGCGGGCACGCCAACTACACGCGTGAGCAGCTCGCCGAGATCGTCGGTACCTTCTATCCGCAGGGCTGGCAGATGGCCTGCCATGTGCAGGGCGATGCGGGCGTCGACACCATCCTGGACGTCTACGAAGAGGCCCTGCTCGCCCACCCGCGCGATGACCATCGGCTACGCCTGGAGCATGTCGGCGCCATCACGGACGCGCAGCTGGCCCGCGCGCACGCCCTCGGAGTGACCTGCAGCCTGTTCGTCGATCAGTTGCACTACTGGGGTGACGTCATCGTCGACGGACTGTTCGGGCCCGAGCACGGCGAGCGGTGGATGCCGTGCGGGTCGGCGCTGGCGACCGGGATGCGCATCTCGCTGCACAACGATCCGCCGGTCACCCCCGAGGAGCCGCTGCGCAATATCAGCGTGGCAGCGACCCGCCGTGCGCCCAGCGGCCGCGTGCTGGCACCCCAGGAGCGGCTGACAGTCGAGCAGGCCATCCGGGCGCAGACCCTCGACGCGGCGTATCAACTGTTCGCCGAGGACCGTATCGGCTCCATCGAGGTCGGTAAGTACGCCGATCTCGTTGTGCTGTCGGCTGATCCGCGCGCGGTGGACCCCGAGGAGGTCGCCGATCTGCAGGTTCGGGCGACCTACTTGGCGGGTCGGCAGGTTCACCCGAAACCGGCGTGACCGGACACCTGTCATGGCAGGCTGTCGGACATGTCTGATCTGGCAGCACCGCGGTTCCTCGATGAGCGCGTCGCCCACTGGGCGGCCACCAAACCCGACGATGAGGCGATTGCCTACCTGAGCCGGACCTGGACCTGGTCGGAGTTCGACGACCGCATCCGCCGGGTGGCAGGCGCGCTGACCGCGCGCGGTGTCGGGCGCGGCGATGTGGTGGCGTTCCTGGACAAGAACCATCCCGCATGCGTCGAGGTGACCCTCGGTGCGGCATCGCTGGGCGCGGCCACCGCGATCGTCAATTTCCGGCTGGCCGTCGACGAGATCGACTATGTGCTCAACGATTCCGCCGCGAAGGTGTTGTTCGTGGGGGAGGAGCTGACGGCGGCGGTGGCGGCAATCCGGGATCGGCTGCCCGGGGTGACCGATGTCATCGAGGTGAAACCCGAGGGCGATGACGAGTATGAGGCCATGCTCGCCGCGGCGACGCCGGTGCGCCGATCCCCGGATGTCGATCCCGAGGACACCGTCGTGGTGATGTATTCCTCGGGCACCACAGGCCGGCCCAAGGGGGTGGCACTCAGCCACACCAACCTCATCGCGCACACCGTGAATGCGTTCGACGACTGGCCGTTCAACGAGGGCGACAAGAACCTGGTGGCGATGCCGTTGTTCCACGTCGGCGGCACCTCCTACATGCAGTTCGGGCTGCACAACGGGGCACCCAGTTACATGACCCGCGATGTCGACGGCGCCGCGCTGGCCGGTGGCATCCTGGCCGGTGCGAACCGGACCTTCCTGGTGCCCGCGGTGCTGGCGAAGGTACTGGAGTCCGGGCCGGATGCGGTCAAGCTGTTCGGTGCGCTCAAGACATTCGCCTACGGGGCGTCGCCGATGCCGTTGCCCTTGCTGCGGGAAGCGCTGAAGGCCTGGCCGGATACCGATTTCATCCAGGTGTACGGGCTGACCGAGGTGTGCGGGGTGGCCACCCGGTTGGGTCCCGAGGACCACCGGGCCAACAACGAAGAGCGGTTGGTCAGTGCGGGGACGCCGATTCAGGGCGTCGAGGTGCGCATCGTGGACCCCGATTCGCTCCGCGATGCGCCGGTCGGGAAGCAGGGTGAGATCTGGTTCCGCACACCGCAGTTGATGAAGGGATACCTGAACAAGCCCGAGGCCACTGCCGAGTCGATCACCGAGGACGGCTGGTTCCGCACCGGTGATATCGGCAGGCTCGACGATGCCGGTTATCTGTTCGTCGAGGACCGGATCAAGGACATGATCATCACCGGCGGCGAGAATGTGTACTCGATCGAGGTCGAGCGGATTCTGGCCGAGCATCCCGCCGTCATCGAGGTCGCGGTGTTCGGCGTGCCTGACGAGAAGTGGGGCGAGGCGGTGAAGGCCGTTGTGGCGCTCGACGGTGACGGTGTCGCCGAGGCCGAACTGATCGCCTGGGCGCGTGAGCATCTGGCCGCCTACAAGTGCCCCAAGACCGTCGACATCATCGACGCCCTGCCGCGTAACCCCACCGGGAAGATCCTGAAGAAGGACCTGCGGCAGCCGCATTGGGAGGGTCGCGATCGCGCCACCGTCTGATTGCCCACCGCTCGAAGATCTGCTGGAGCGTCTGCACGTCGTCGCGCTGCCCATGCGGGTCCGGTTCCGCGGTATCACCACGCGAGAAGTGGCGTTGTTCGACGGACCGGCGGGCTGGGGGGAGTTCGGCGCGTTTCCTGAGTACGGGCCCGCCGAGGCCGCGCACTGGTTGGTCTCGGCCGTCGAGGCCGCCTACCGGGAAGCGCCGGTCCCGCGCCGAGACCGGATCCCGGTCAACGCCACCGTGCCCGCCGTCGATCCGGCCGGGGTGCCCGAGGTGCTGGCCCGATTTCCGGGGGCGCGGACCGCGAAGGTGAAGGTGGCCGAGCCCGGGCAGACGCTGGCCGATGATGTGGCGCGGGTCGAGGCGGTGCGAGCACTGGTGCCGAAGGTGCGCGTCGACGCCAACGGCGGCTGGAGTGTGACCGAGGCGGTGGCCGCGGCGGGCGCGCTCGGTCCGCTGGAGTATCTCGAACAGCCTTGTGCCACAGTCGAAGAGCTTGCCGCGCTGCGACGGAAGATCGATGTGCCGATCGCGGCCGACGAATCGATTCGCAAGGCCGCCGACCCTTTTCGGGTGGTCGCACTGGGGGCTGCCGATATCGCGGTGGTGAAGGTCGCGCCGCTGGGCGGGGTGAACCCGCTGCTGGTGATCGCGGCGCGCATCGGTATTCCGGTGGTGGTGTCGAGTGCGCTGGACAGTGCGGTCGGTATGTCGCGTGGGCTGCTGGCGGCGGCCTGCCTGCCCGAGCTGCCGTACGCCTGCGGGTTGGGCACCGGTGGGCTGTTCGTCGAGGACATCATCGAATCGGTCGCACCGGTTGACGGCCGGCTGTCCGTCGGGCCGGTGATCCCGGACCCGGCCCGGTTGGCCGAGCTGGCGGCGCCGACGGATCGGCGGCAGTGGTGGATCGACCGGATCCGCGACTGCTATCCGTTCGTGTGCCAGTAGGTAGACGTTGGCGCCTACCGTTCTGAACGCGAGACTTCTGGCGGGAGCGACATGACCTTCAGATGTAGTACTACCGGTGGTACTACCACAGCTCTAGTACCGCCGGTAGTACCACAATTGGAAGTGGTATTTGGCGCCTCGCAGCGGAGTTCGGCTGAAAATCACAGTGAGCCAGTACGATTCACCAGTTTCTGCACCACCCATTGGTTCAGTGAGACCCTTCGTTCGGCAGCCTCGACGGCCAGATGGGCGTGCAGGTCCGGGGAGACGCGAAGGACGAATCGTCCGCTGTATTCGCGGTCGGTGAGCGATTCCGGTGGCGTCCAGCCGGTACCGGCGGCCGCCGCCACGTCCTCGTTCACGAGTTTCTCGACCGCGGCGATGGCTTCGGCTGCCGTCTGTCCGCGGCCTCGGAGCCCGGGGAATTCGAGGCAGGTACCGATGTAGGACCGATCGCTCGGTGACCACATGGCGCGATAGGTGTATTCAGGCATACCGCAGCATCGCGCAGGACACCGACATGTCCTGATCTGTGGGATGCGTGGCGTAGACGCCACGCGCTTTCGAAGCCACGATAGGGAGCGTGAAGCGATCAGTGGTGCTGCTGGGCTTTCCGGGCCTGCAGGCGCTCGACCTGGTCGGCCCATGCGACGTGTTCACCGGCGCCACCGTCGCCCTGGCCGCCCAGGGCCGCTACGGCGAGGGCTATGACGACGAGGGCTATGACATCGTCATTGCCTCCCCGGACGGCCGCCCGGCCAGCACCTGGAACGGGCTGGAGATCGTCGCCCAACCGCTACCCGAAGGCCCCGTCGACACCGTGCTGATACCCGGCGGCGCCGGAATCGACGATCTGCGTCGCGATGCCGATGTATTGGCGTGGATCCAACGCTCAGCCAAGACCGCGCGGCGGGTGGTCAGCGTTTGCACCGGAGCCTTCCTGATCGCCGAGGCCGGCCTGCTCGACGGCTGCCGGGCCACCACCCATTGGGCGTTCGCGGACCGATTGGCCGCCGAATTCCCCGCTGTGGACGTCGATCCCGACCCCATTTTCGTGCGCAGCTCGGAGACGGTGTGGACGTCGGCCGGTGTCACCGCAGGTATCGACCTGGCACTGAAGCTGGTGGAGGACGACCACGGCACCACGATCGCGCAGACGGTCGCCCGCTGGATGGTGCTCTACCTGCGCCGCCCCGGTGGTCAGACCCAGTTCGCCGCTCCGGTGTGGGCGCCGCGGGCCAGGCGCGCACCGATCCGCCAGGTGCAGGAATCCATCGAGACCGAACCCGGCGGCGCACACAGCATCAACGAGCTGGCCCGGCGCGCGGCGATGAGCCCGCGGCATTTCACCCGGGTGTTCACCGACGAGGTCGGCGAAGCCCCCGGCAGTTATGTCGAACGGATCCGCACCGAGGCCGCCCGACGCCAACTGGAGGAAACCGACGACACCGTCACCGTGATCGCCGCCCGATGTGGCTTCGGCACCGCAGAAACCATGCGGCGCAACTTTGTTCGACGCATCGGTATCTCGCCGGACCACTACCGCAAAACATTCGCATAAGGAGAAGAACATGCAGATCGCCATCGTGCTGTACCCCGGCTTCACCGCGCTCGACTTCATCGGCCCGTACGAGTCCTTGCGTTGGCTGCCCGATGCCGAGGTGCGCTTCCTGTGGCACGAACCCGGTCCGATCGCCGCCGATTCCGGCGTGCTGGTCATCGGGGCCACCCATTCGTTCGACGAGACCCCCTCGCCCGATGTCATCCTCATCCCCGGCGGATTCACCACCGTCGAGCACGCCAGGGACGAGAAGTTGCTCGACTGGGTCCGCCGGGCCCACGAGTCCGCGACCTGGACGGCATCGGTGTGTTCGGGTTCCTTGATCCTGGCCGCGTCCGGGTTGTTGGCAGGTAAGCGGGCCACCTCGCACTGGGCCGCGCTGCCGGCGCTGAGGGCCTTCGGGGTCGAACCCGTCGGCGATGAGCGGATCGTGCACCAGGGCGACCTGGTGACCTGTGCGGGCGTTTCGGCGGGTATCGACCTCGGACTTTGGCTTGCGGCGAAGATCTCGGGCGAGGACCGCGCGAAGGCGATCCAGCTGTCGATGGAGTACGACCCACAACCACCGTTCGACTCGGGTCACATGTCGAAGGCGTCGGCCGCCACCAAGGCCTCGGCGACCGCGCTGATGTCCCGGGAGCTGATGAAGCCGGCCGCACTGAAAGCGACCACGTTGCTGCTCTGGGACCAGGCCATCAAGAAGGTGCGCGCCCGCAAGTAGGGTCGAGCGGGTGAATCTCGCTTACGTCGACAAAGGGGGCACCGGCGACCCGGTGCTGTTCATCGCGGGCCGCGGCGGTGCGGGCCGCACCTGGCACCTGCACCAGGTTCCGGCATTCCAGCGGGCCGGTTATCGCGCCATCACCTTCGACAACCGCGGTGTCGGCGAGACCGAGAATGCCAGCGGCTTCACCACCGAGCAGGTGGTGGCAGACACCGCATCGTTGATCGAGAAGGTGGTCGGCGGCCCGGTCCGGGTGGTCGGGGTGTCGATGGGGTCGTTCATCGCCCAGGAGCTGATGGTCTCGCGCCCGGAGCTGGTCTCCCAGGCCGTGCTGATGGCCACCCGCGGCCGGCACGACGGGGCCCGCGACTTCTTCGGCAAGGCCGAACGGGAATTCCACGATGCCGGGATCACCCTGCCGCCCAGCTATGACGCGAAGATCCGTTTGCTGGAGAACTTCTCGCCGAAGACGTTGAACGATGACCGCGCCCGTCCGGGACTGGGCCGAGATGTTCACCATGTGGCCCACCAAATACACCCCGGGCCTGCGCAGCCAGCGCGCGGTCGGCCCGGAGGGCAACCGGCTGCCGGCCTATCAGCACATCACGACGCCGGTGCTGGTCATCGGCTTCGGCGATGACGTGCTGATGGCCCCCCATCTGAGCCGTGAGGTCGCCGACGCCATCCCGGGCGGCCGCTACCTGGAGATCGCGGACGCCGGCCACCTGGGCTTCATCGAGCACCCCGAAAAGGTCAACGAGGCGATCCTGGAATTCTTCGCTGCAGCCAAGCTTTAGGCTGGTCTGGTGAACCCCTCGACGACTCAGGCCCGCGTCGTCGTCGACGAACTGATTCGCGGCGGCGTGCGTGATGTGGTGCTGTGCCCCGGGTCGCGCAACGCCCCGCTGGCCTTCGCGTTGCACGACGCGGACCGGGCCGGACGCATCCGGCTACACGTGCGCATCGACGAACGCACCGCCGGCTTCCTCGCTATTGGCTTGGCGGTCTCCGGGCAGGCCCCGGTGCCCATCGCGATGACATCGGGCACCGCGGTGGCCAACCTGGGCCCCGCGGTGGTCGAGGCCAACTACGCGCGGGTGCCACTGATCGTGCTCAGCGCCAACCGGCCCTACGAACTGCTGGGCACCGGAGCCAACCAGACCATGGAACAACTCGGCTACTTCGGCAGTCAGGTGCGGGCCAGCGTCAGCCTCGGCCTCGCCGACCACGGCGACATGGCCGCCGCGAACGCCCAGTGGCGTTCGGCGACCTGCCGAGTACTGGTGGCGGCCAAAGGATCTCGCAGTGCCAACGCCGGACCGGTGCAGTTCGACATCCCGCTGCGGGAACCGCTGGTGCCCGACCGGGACAACACCGATGACACCCCCGGCGGCCGGCCCGACGGGCGTTCCTGGACTCACACCCCGCCGGTCACCTTCGATCAGCCACTGGATATCGACCTCACCCCCGACACCGTGGTCATCGCCGGGCACGGCGCGGGCGCGCACCCCAACCTGGCCGGGCTGCCCACCGTCGCCGAACCCACCGCACCACCGGCGACCAACCCGCTGCACCCGCTGGCGCTGTCGTTGCTGCGCCCCGCACAGGTCATCATGGCCGGCCGCCCCACCCTGCACCGGACGGTCTCGACGCTGCTGGCCGATTCCTCGATACCGGTGTTCGCGCTGACCACCGGCCCGCGCTGGCCCGACGTCTCGGGGAACTCCCAGGCCACCGGCACCCGTGCGGTGACCGCGGGCACCCCCGACCCGGCATGGCTGCAGCGCTGCGCGGACCTGAACCGGCGCACCTGCGCGGCGGTGCGCTCCCAGCTCGACGAGCATCCGCACACCACCGGCCTGCATGTGGCGGCAGCGGTGGCCGCCGGGCTGCGCGACGGTGACCAGTTGGTGCTCGGCGCCTCCAACCCGGTGCGCGATATCGCCCTGGTCGGACTCAGCGCGCCGGCGGTCAAGGTGCGGTCCAACCGGGGCGTGGCCGGTATCGACGGCACCGTGTCGACGGCGATCGGTGCGGCGCTGGCCCATGAGCGCACCGGTGGACGCACCGTGGCTTTGATCGGCGATCTGACCTTCGTGCACGACAGCTCCGGGTTGTTGATCGGCCCCACCGAGCCCCGGCCGCGCAACCTCACCATCGTGGTGTCCAACGACAA
>JBPPMV010000255.1:0-5701 GCA_051306235.1 Mycobacterium sp.
ACGCTGGCGGTCGCCGTGCTGCTGGCAGCGGTGGCCGCCGTCCTCGTGGTGCGCACCCGGCGCGTGGTCGCCACCCCGACCGAACGCGCTGTGCACGCCGCCCTGCACACCGCTTCCCTGGCGGCCCGTGCGCTGCGCCAGGGCCTGGACTCCGAATCGGCGGCGACGGCAGCGCCCTTCCTGCGCGGCCTCACCGGCACCGACGGTGTCGCGCTCTTCGACGGCCACGGCGAGCTGCTGTCCACCGACCCTGCCGACGAACTGATCTGGCAGCCCGATATCGCCGAAACGTGTGCCTCCACTGCCGCCGCATCGATCTCCGGTGAGCGCCGGGTGCTCAACGACGTCCGCACCTCGACGGTGGTGGCCCAGCCGCTGCTGGCCGAATCCGGTGATGTCCTCGGCGTGCTCGTCGTCGTCACCACCGGCACCCCCGGGCCCGGCATGCTCGGCGCCATCGGCGAGGTCGCCCGCTACGCCGCGAGCCAGCTCGAACTCGCGGAACTGGACGCGTCGCGCGCGCGCCTCGACAAGGCCGAGGTGCTGGCCCTGCGGGCGCAGATCAGCCCGCATTTCATCTACAACGCGCTCAACACCATCGCGTCGTTCGTGCGCACCGACCCAGCCCGCGCCCGCGAACTCATCCTGGAATTCGCCGATTTCACCCGGTACTCGTTCCGCGCCGCCGGGCAGTACACCACCCTGGCCGAGGAACTGCGCAACATCGACCGCTACCTGACGTTGGAACGGGCCCGGTTCGGCACCTCGCTCACGGTGCGCCTGCAGGTCGCCCCCGAAGTTCTCACCGTGGTGGTGCCGTTCCTCGCGCTGCAGCCGCTGGTGGAGAACGCCGTGCGGCACGGGTTGGCCGGCCAGGGCGGCGGATCGGTGGAGATCATCGCCAACGATGCCGGATCGGATTGCGTCATCACCGTCGAAGACGACGGTGCCGGAATGGATCCCGACACGCTACGGTCCGGCCAGGGTGACGCGCTGGCCGATGGGACTGATCCCCTGGTCGCCGCGCTCCAGCCCGCCGGAGCCGACCAGTCCGCACACGTCGGCCTCACCAATGTCGACCATCGGCTGCGCGCCGCCTTCGGCAACGATTACGGTCTGGTGGTCGAAACGGCCATCGGAGCGGGCACCAAGGTCATCATGCGCGTTCCCAAATTCCGCTCGGGTGTGCGGGCAAGCGGAGGTGTCGCATGAGCGAGCTTGCGAGCGAACCATGGATGATGAGCGAGCTTGCGAGCGAACCATGGATCTCCAAACGCGGCGGCCGAGCCTGCGAGGCACCCGCGTGACCGGTCTGACTGTGCTCGCCGTTGATGACGAGGCCCCGGCGCTCGACGAGCTGGCCTACCTGCTGGGCCAGCACCCCGATATCGCGGTCGTGCACACCGCCGGTGACGCCACCTCCGCGTTGCGCGAACTCAACCAGCACAGCATCGAGGCGGTGTTCCTCGATATCAACATGCCCGGTCTGTCGGGCATCGAATTAGCCGGTGTACTAAGGAATTTCGCGCACCGGCCCGCGGTGGTGTTCGTGACCGCGCACGATGACAAGGCCGTGACCGCATTCGACCTCGGCGCCGTCGACTACCTCCTCAAACCGATCCGCCAGAACCGTCTCGACGAGGCGGTGCGCCGGGTCATCGCCGCTCGCAACAGTGAGCCGGAACCGGCCGACGCCGGCGACCCCGATGCGCCGGACTCCGCCGTCATCCCCGCCGAACTCGGCGGTATCACCCACCTGGTGCGCCGAGACACCATCGGCTGGGTGGAAGCCGAAGGTGACTACGCCCGCCTGCATTCGGCCACCGGGGCGCATCTAGTGCGAATACCGTTGAGCACCTTGGAAACCCGATGGTGTGACCATGGCTTTCAGCGGATCCACCGGTCCTACCTGGTATCGCTGCGACTGGTGACCGGTCTGCGCACCGGCGACGGCGCGATGCTGGTGCGGCTACGCGCCAACGGCGCCTCCCCCGCGGTCGAACTTCCGGTCAGCAGGCGGCAGGCGCGCGAACTGCGCGACCGACTGGTCCGCGACCCGATGCGCAACCTCAAACCCGCAGGCGCCGATGAGTGACGGTGAACGGCCGCAACGCCAACGGGTGGTGCTCGCCCACCGGCGCGGGGCGCGCATGGTGCGGACCCGTGTCGAGGTCCAGGAGCAGACCCAGGTCGGTGACGCCCTGGTGCGCGGTCTGGTCCGCGCGCAACTCGGGTTGGCGCTGCGCCTGACGGCAGTGGTGGTGTGCGCGGTCGCGGCGATCCTGCTGCTGACCGCGCTGGCCCCGGATCTGACGGTCTTCGGCATGCGACTGAACTGGTTGCTGCTGGCGGTACTGGCCTATCCCCTGCTCTACGGCGTCGGGCGGCTGTACGTGGGGCTGGCCGAGCAGGGCGAGAAGGACTTCGTCCGGGTCGTCGACAGCGAACCGTGACCGGCTCACCGCTGACCGCGGCCGCGCTGCTGCTCGCCGCGATCGCCACCGTGGTCATCGGCAGCTGGGGAGTTCGACTCTCCCGCACCACCTCGGACTTCCTGGTCGCCTCCCGTAACGTCGGACCGCGCTGGAACGCCGCAGCCATCTCCGGTGAGTACCTTTCCGCCGCATCATTTCTCGGGGTCGCCGGGCTGATCGCCAAATACGGCGCCGACGCGCTGTGGTACCCCGTCGGCTTCACCGCAGGCTATCTGGGATTGCTGCTGTTCGTCGCTGCGCCGCTGCGCCGGTCCGGCGCCTACACGGTGCCCGATTTCGCGGAGTTCCGACTCGGCTCGGCGCGGCTGCGCAAGGTGGCCATGCTCGTCGTGGTCATGATCTGCGTGTTCTACCTGGCGCCGCAGTACCAGGGCGCCGGGCTGGCCCTGAAAACCCTTCTCGGCATGCCGGTGTGGATCGGCCCGGTGTTGGTCGGCGTCATCGTGATCACCAATGTGGTGGGCGGTGGCATGCGCTCGATCACCTTCGTGCAGGCCTTCCAGTACTGGCTGAAGCTGACCGCGATCGCCATCCCCGCACTGGCCCTGCTGGGGTTGTTCATCACCGACCGCGGGGAGCTGGGCGGCCCGATGCCACCGAGTGTGGAGCGGCAGACGACCGTCGAGATCGAGACCGATGTCATCGTGCAGGTCGTCGACCCCACCGGGATCCGGGTCAGTGGTGTCCTCGACGGAAACCCGGTACAGGACGCCACCTTCGGCGATGCCGGCGAGCACACCCTGGCGGCTGGTACCAGCCTCACGTTGGCTGCCGGGGCTGCCACCCCGGTGGTGGCGGGAACGCCGAGCACCGGACGCGAATGGATCGCCTCCGGCGGGGGTCTGGGCGGCGGGCACCCGCTCTATCAGGTGTTGTCGATCATCGTGGCGACCTTCCTGGGCACCATGGGGCTGCCACACGTCCTGGTCCGCTTCTACACCAACCGCGACGGCCGGGCCGCCCGGCGGACCGCGCTGGCCGTCATCGCTCTGCTGTCCTTGTTCTACCTGTTCCCGACCCTGCTCGGGGTGTTCGCCCGGCTGTACGTGCCCCAGCTGTTGATCACCGGAACCGCCGATGCCGCAGTGCTGTTGGCGCCGGGGTCGGCCATCGGTGGGGCGTTCGGCCAATTTCTGGCCGCACTGGTCGCGGCCGGGGCGATCGCGGCGTTCCTGGCGACGTCGTCGGGGCTGCTGGTCAGCATCGCCGGTGCGCTGGCCACCGATGTGATGCGTGGCCGGGTGCGGGATTTCCGGGTGGCGGCGGTGATCGGCGGGGTGATCCCGATTCCGTTGTCACTACTGGTGGCCGATATCGAACTGTCCCGCACCGTCGGTCTGGCGTTCGCCGTCGCGGCATCCACGCTGTGCCCGCTGCTGGTGCTCGGCATCTGGTGGCGGGGACTCACCGCCGCCGGGGCCGCCTGGGGTCTGGCCGTCGGCGGATCGGTATGCGGCAGTGCGGTGCTGGTGGCCATCACCGGCGGCGTCGACGAGGCTGTACTGGGCGGCTGGCCCGCGGTGATGGTCGGCTACCCCGCCGCGGTCAGTGTGCCGGTGGCGTTCGCCACGATGATCGTTGTCAGCCGGTTCACCCGGCCCACCCCGAACGTCGCGCAGATCTTTGCCCGCATGCACCTTCCGGAACGGCTCGGCATGGGTGTGGAGCGTCTGCCGGAGGGCTGAACTCTCATGCAGACCCTGGGACGTCGACCGCTCACCGCCGCTGACTGACCGCTCACCGCACCCCTGCCCGGCTTCGGCGTTTACCCCAACTGTGTGACCTGGATCGCACTTAAGTTATGACGCGAGCTCGTTCACACCGACGTCAGGAGTTTCCGGTGCCCGAAACCGATCAAACCGCGCGGCCCGCGCCAACCGGCGCGGAGTTCATCGCCATGCAGGAGAGTCCGGAGTTCCAGGACCTCAAGGGCCGCCTGCGCCGCTTCGTCTTCCCGATGACGGCCTTCTTCCTCATCTGGTACGGCATCTACGTGCTGCTCGGCGCTTTCGCCAACGACTTCATGGCCACCCCGGTGTTCGGCAACGTCAACGTCGGCCTGATCATCGGTCTCGGCCAGTTCCTGACCACCTTCATCATCACGGCAATCTACGTCCGCTTCGCCAACCGTGAGCTGGATCCGCGTTCCGCGGCCATCCGCGACGAGCTGGAAGGACCCCTCAAGTGAACCTCCTCGCAGCAACCGAAACGGTCGGCAACCCGGCCGCCAACATGGGCATCTTCGGCCTGTTCGTCGTCGTCACCATGATCGTGGTGATCCGGGCCAGCAAGAAGAACGCCACCGCCGACGAGTTCTTCACCGGCGGCCGGGCCTTCTCCGGCCCGCAGAACGGCATCGCGATCGCCGGTGACTACCTGTCGGCCGCCAGCTTCCTCGGCATCGCCGGCGCCATCGCCGTGTACGGCTATGACGGCTTCCTGTACTCCATCGGCTTCCTGGTCGCCTGGCTGGTCGCCCTGTTGCTGGTGGCCGAATTGCTGCGCAACACAGGCCGATTCACCATGGCCGATGTGCTGAGCTTCCGCCTGAACCAGCGCAAGGTCCGGGTCGCCGCGGCCACCTCGACGCTGACGGTGTCGCTGTTCTATCTGCTGGCACAGATGGCCGGTGCCGGCGGCCTGGTGGCATTGCTGATGAACATCAACAGCCGCAGTGGACAGTCGATCGTGATCGCCGTCGTCGGCCTGCTGATGATCGTCTACGTGCTCGTCGGTGGCATGAAGGGCACCACGTGGGTGGAGATCATCAAGGCCGTCCTGCTGATCGCAGGCGCCGGGATCATGACCGTCATGGTGCTGGCGAAGTTCGGGATGAACTTCTCCGAGATCCTCGGTTCGGCTCAGGCCGCGATCTCCGGCGCCACCACCGAAGGTGTGGCCAGCCGCGACGTGCTGGCGCCCGGCGCCCAGTACGGCGGATCGCTGACCTCGCAGATCAACTTCATCTCCCTGGCACTGGCACTGGTGCTCGGCACTGCCGGTCTGCCGCACGTGTTGATGCGCTTCTACACCGTGCCCACCGCCAAGGAAGCCCGCAAGTCCGTGGTGTGGGCAATCGCCCTGATCGGCGCGTTCTACCTGTTCACCCTGGTGCTCGGTTACGGCGCCGCGGCGCTGGTCGGTCCGGATCGCATCTTGAGCGCGGCGGGCGGCGTGAACTCCGCGGCCCCGCTGCTGGCGCTCGA
>JBPPMV010000256.1:0-4370 GCA_051306235.1 Mycobacterium sp.
TACAACCCGACGAGGCGCCACTCCGCACTCGGCTACCTCAGCCCCATCGACTACGAGAGGCTTTACCCCGCCGCACTCGACGCGGCATGATCAACAACCAGAAACCGTCCGGGAAACCGGGGGCAGGTCAAGACGCAAGGGTCAGCATGCGCTGACTATACACCTGATAGTGTTTGATGACCGACTATTCCGATTCCTAACACCCCGAGCGTAGGACCGTCTGCAATGATCCGCTCCACCCCGACTGACCGCGCTATCGTTGCGCGCGCCGGTTGGCCCGTGGCCCGGCTGCTCGTAGGGCTGGGACTGGTCGTGGCACTACTTATGGGGTGCTGGGCGGCAACGCATTCGGAGACTGAAGGCGTCTCGGCCGCGCCGATCGCGGAGTCGATCGGCGCGGCCAGCTCGGGCACCCTTGTCGCAAAATTGACAGCGGATGGGTACGCCAGCGAGACCGGAGATCTCGACGCCGCCCTGTGCCTGCTCGGAGTGGCGTGCATGTTGGCACTCGTTGTCCTAGCCTGGCGGGCACCATCCCGCACGTACAGTCTCGAACGTGTCGCCGGGATGGTGCGTGAGCTGATCGCGGTGCCGCTGTCCCGGACGCCGGTGCTCACTCTTACCCAGCTGCGCGTTTGCCGAACCTGAACCACGACTCAACCCCCTCGCACCCGTGAGAGCGTGCGGATGCTGGCGCTGCCAGACCGCACGCCTGTTGAGTCCTGGTATTGGAGTACGTTGTGGCAAACCCGTTCCGGGTGACTTCGGTCACCCGCGCCGTACACCCGGCTGCCCATCGAAGATCCCGGCGCACGTTCCGCGCGGCTGGCGCAATGCTCGCTGTGACTGCCGTGCTCGCGGTCGCAGGGTGCACATCCCAGGATGGGCTTGCCGCGACGGTCAACAACGGCACCGGTTCCGCCAGCGTCGACGAGCGCATCGTCGAGATCCCCGAGACGGAGCGCAGCGAAACGGTGGCGTTCGCCGGCACTGATGAGCGCGGCAACCCGGTCAGCAACGACGACTTCGCCGGCGAAGTGTACGTCGTGAATTTCTGGTACGCCGCGTGCGGCCCGTGTCGGGTCGAGGCGCCCCTGTTGGAAGAGGTATGGCGGACTTACCAGCCCGAAGGGGTGGGCTTCATCGGGGTGAACATCTACGATCAGCCCGCCACCGCGCTGTCGTTTGCGGAGGACTACGGGATTACCTACCCGAGCGTGATCGACATCGTCGACGGGAAGACCAAGCTCGCCTTCGCCGCGGTCACCCCCATCCAGGCGACCCCGACGACCCTGGTCATGGACCGTCAGGGCAGGGTCGCCGCGCGGATCATCGGGCAATTGCCGGCCGCGTCGATCCTGTCCACCCTCGTCGCGGACGCGCTGGCGGAGAACGAATGAGCGCCGAAGGGTTCATCTTCGACGGCGCGCTATGGGTGGCCGTGCTCATCGCCATGCTCGCGGGCCTGATCTCCTTCGTCTCCCCATGCGTGCTTCCGCTTGTCCCCGGATACTTCGGCTACCTCGGGTCCTCCCTGTCCACCTCCGCGACACAAACCCAGGCCGCCGGCCGTGGGCGGCTGCTCGGCGGGGTGGCGTTGTTCGTTGCCGGGTTCACGCTCGTGTTCATGACCGTCACGGTGCTCGGCGGGGTGGCGGGACTGTTCTTCCTCGAATACGCGAACATCCTCACCCGGGTACTCGGGGTCGTCGTCATCGTTCTGGGCTTGGTGTTCATCGGTGCGTTCCCCCGTGCGCAACGCACACTCCGACCCCGTTTCCGCGGCAACCTGGGCCTGCTCAGCGCACCCCTGCTGGGCATTGCACTCGGGATCGGCTGGACCCCCTGCATCGGACCGACGTTGGCGGCGATCATGTCGGTGTCCTGGAATCTCGGCGACCCCGGCCGTGCCGCGCTACTGGGGCTGGCGTACTCCCTCGGCCTGGGTATCCCGTTCTTCCTGCTCGCGCTCGGACTGGGCTGGGCCACCCGGTCAGTCACCTTCCTCCGCCGTCACATCCGGGTGGTCAACATCATCGGCGGCAGCCTGCTGATCGCGCTGGGCGTGCTGATGGTCACCGGCATCTGGGGCATGTTGATGTCGGTTCTGCAGGGGGTGATGCTCAGTGTCACGCTCCCTCTCTGACCAGCCGTCCACCGACCCCTCCCGCCCCGCCGATCACATCGACCAGGACGAGACGGACGCCGTCACCTCCCCGACGCTGGGGCCCGTCGAGTGGCTGCGGTGGGGGTGGCGACAACTGACCAGCATGCGCACCGCGATCCTGCTGCTGCTCCTGTTGGCCATCGCCTCAGTTCCCGGGTCAATCTTTCCCCAGCGCACCGCGGATCCCAACGGGGTGCTCCAATATTTCCGGACCAACCCCGACTTGGCGCCCATCCTCGACGGCCTCCAGGTGTTCGACCTGTATAACTCCGCCTGGTTCTCCGGCATCTACCTGCTGCTGTTCATCTCGCTGATCGGGTGCATCATTCCCCGCACCCGGCACCACTGGAAAGCTCTTCGTGCCCGGCCACCACGCACCCCGGCACGGCTTAGCCGGCTGAGCGCCCACCTTGTCGTCGACGTCCCGGCAAAGCCCGTGGACCCCGACGCGGACGCGGCGGACACAATCACCACCGCTGCCGCGGATCTGCGTCGCCGCGGATACCGTGTCGAGCGGTATGACACCGCCAGGTCTTGGTCGGTGTCGGCCGAGCGCGGCTACCTGCGTGAGACGGGCAACCTGATCTTCCACGCCTCCCTCGTGGGGGTGCTGGTCGCCGTGCTCGCCGCCAGCGGCTTCTCCTACACCGGGCAGCGGGTCATCGTCGAGGGGACCACGTTCGTCAACACCCTCAACGACTACTCCTCGTTCACCCCGGGCAGGTTCGTGGACGGCACGCAATTGGACCCGTACTCGCTGACCCTCGACAGCTTCGAGGTCAGTTACGTGCCCCCGGGAGTGCCCGGGGGCGGTCAAGCCGGCGACTTCGCCGCGAACCTCACCATCCGAGACGCCCGCACCGGGACGGAGGACACTGAGAGCGTCCGCGTGAACTATCCCATCACCGTCGGCAATGACCGGGTCTACCTGCTCGGCAACGGCTACGCACCCACTATCACCGTCCGAAACCCCGAGGGCACAGTCGTGTACAGCGAGTCGCAGCCCTTCCTCCCGCAAGACACCACGATGACCTCGCTCGGCATCATCAAGGTCCCAGACGGGCTCCCCGAACAGGTCGGGCTCGTCGGCTTCTTCTACCCCACCCAGGGTGCTCTTGCCACGGGGGCCTTCACCTCGGTGTATCCCGACCTGGTGAACCCAGTCGTCACGTTCAACGTGTTCTCCGGCAGCCTCGGCATCGACGACGGCGTGCCCCGCTCGGTCTACACCCTCGACACCACCGGGATGACCCAACTCACCGGCGGCACCAGCGGTGCCGAGTCGATCGAACTCACTCCCGGGCAGACCGCCGATTTACCCAACGGGTGGGGCACCGTCACCTTCGAGGACGCCTCCGGCGGCACGAACCCTGCGGAGGCGGTGAAGCGGTTCGCTTCGCTAGACATCAAACGCGACACCGGCGGTCCTTGGGTACTTGCCTTCGCCACCCTCGCCACCCTCGGTCTGATCACCGGCCTTCTCGTTCCCCGACGCCGCGTGTTCATCAAAGCATCCGTCACCGGCGACCCGGACGAGCCCACCCTGCGCCTGGAATACGCCGGTCTCGCGCGCGGAGAGGACCCGCAACTCCCCGACGCGATCGCCAGCATCCGCGACACCCACTTCGCCGCCCGTGAACACCCCAGCCCACAGACACCCAGCCGAAAGAGCCCACGATGAAGACCCCCATGAAAGTGACCCTCATCGCGATCGCCGCCGTGGTCGTGCTCGTCATCGGCGCGATCATCTACACGGTCTCCGCCCGCCCTCAAGCGCCCGCAGACGACAACGCCGCGAACGCGTTACCGGGCGCCCGCAGCAACTCCCACGTGCTAGACAGCGCCGGGCCTGACGCGCCGACCCTGGTGGAGTTCCTTGACTTCGAATGTGAAGCGTGCGGGGCGTTCTACCCGTACATCGAAGAGATCCGTCAGCAGTACGACGGGCAGATCAATTATGTGTTCCGGTACTACCCGATCCCCAGCCACTACACCTCGATGAATGCCGCCCTCGCGGTGGAAGCGGCCGCGCAGCAGGACCGGGTGGAGGACATGTTCCACCGGATGTTCGAGACGCAGGCCGAGTGGGGCGAGCAGCAGGTCTCGGAAGCGGGCTTGTTCCGGAGCTTCGCCGAGGAGCTGGGCCTGGATATGGCCGCCTACGATGAGGCGATTGCGGATCCCGCCACCCGGGAGCGGGTCG
>JBPPMV010000257.1:0-6052 GCA_051306235.1 Mycobacterium sp.
CCGCCACGCGTCGCGTCGAGAGCCATCCGGGAAGTGGAGATGCCCTCTTCGAACAGGCCTTTGCGGGCCCGGTCGAATGCGCTGTCGGCGGCGGTCCGGGCCGCCACGGCACGCTTGGAGGCCATCCCGTAGCTCTCCTTGAACGGCCGGCCGTCGCGGTCGCGCAGCAGGTCACCCGGCGATTCGTAGGTGCCCGCGAACCAGGACCCGATCATCACGTTCGACGCGCCGGCCGCCAGTGCAAGTGCCACATCACGCGGATGTCGGACACCGCCGTCGGCCCATACGTGTCCGCCGAGTTCCTTTGCCGCAGATGAACATTCGACGACGGCGGAGAACTGCGGGCGGCCGACACCGGTCATCATCCGGGTCGTGCACATTGCGCCGGGGCCGACACCGACCTTGACGATGGACGCGCCCGCCCCGATCAGGTCACGGGTCCCCTCGGCGGAGACCACATTGCCCGCGGCGATCGGCAGCCCCAGATCGAGGTCCGCGACCGTCGCGATGGCGTCGAGCATCTTGGCCTGGTGGCCGTGCGCAGTATCGATGACCAGCAGGTCGGCACCGGCCTCGGCGAGGCCGCGGGCTTTCGCCCCGACATCACCGTTGATGCCGACGGCGGCCGCGATGCGCAACCGGCCCGCCGAATCCACCGCGGGGGTGTAGATCCCGGCCCGGATGGCGCCGGTGCGGGTGAGCACCCCGGCCAGTTCGCCGTTGTCATCGGTGAGCACGGCGATATCGACCGGGGCGTGCTCCAGCAGATCGAACACCTTGCGCGGATCGGTGCCCACCGGGGCGGTGACGAAATCGTTGACGGCGATATCGCGGACCCTGGCGAAGCGGTCCACGCCCGCACAGGATGCCTCGGTGACCACGCCGATCGGCCGGCCCTCGAAAACCACCACCGCCGCGCCGTGCGCACGCTTGTTGATCAGCGCCATCGCATCGGAGACCGAATCCTCGGGTCCCAGCGTGACCGGGGTGTCGACCACCAGGTCGCGGCTCTTGACGAAGTCGACGGTGTGCTGGACCACCGATAACGGCAGATCCTGCGGCAGCACCACGATGCCGCCGCGGCGGGCCACGGTCTCGGCCATCCGCCGCCCCGCGACGGCGGTCATATTGGCTACCACCACCGGGATCGTCGTACCCGACCCGTCGATGGTGGACAGGTCGACATCGAAGCGCGACGCGACGTCGGAGCGACCCGGTACGACGAAGACGTCGTTGTAGGTCAGGTCGTAGGGCGGGGTGTGGCCGTTGAGGAACTGCACGCACCCGAGTCTAATGGCGCGTGCAGCCCCTGCCCGTGCCGAGAAGCTAGGCGTCGATCTCGCTGCGGTCACCACTCCACAGGGTGTGGAACTTCTTGTCGCGGTCGTCGTCGATGCGGCCGTAGGTGTGCGCGCCGAAGAAGTCGCGCAGACCCTGGGTCAGGGCGGCAGGCAGCCGCTCGGTACGCAGCGCGTCGTAGTAGGACAGCGCCGAGGCGAAGCCGGGCACGGGGATGCCCAGCTGCGTCGCGGTGACGACCACCCGACGCCAGCTGTCGATCGCATTCTCGATGGCATCGCGGAAGTAGGGTGCCGCGATGAGCGTGGCCAGCTCGCTGTCCTCGTCGAAGGCTTCCTTGATCCGGTTGAGGAACTTGGCCCGGATGATGCATCCGCCGCGCCAGATGGTGGCCATGTCACCGGGGGTGATGTTCCAGTCGTATTCGATGCTGCCGGCCTGAATCTGGTTGAAGCCCTGGGCATAAGCGACGATCTTCGAGGCGTACAGCGCCTTGCTGACATCGTCCACGAACTGCGCGGCATCGGTGGGTTTGATGCCGAGCTCGCCCGAGGACAGTCCGGTGGTGGCCTTGCGCTGGGGGACCGAACCCGACAGTGCGCGGGCGAACACCGCCTCGGCGATACCGGTCACCGGCACCCCGAGGTCGAGCGCGGACTTGACCGTCCAGAGGCCGGTGCCCTTCTGTTCGGCCTCGTCGACGATGACGTCGACCAGCGGCTTGCCGGTCTTGGCGTCGGTCTGCTTGAGCACCTCGGCGGTGATCTCGATCAGGTAGCTGTCCAGGTCGCCCTTGTTCCACTCGGCGAACACCTCGGCGATCTCCGGGGCGGTCTTGCCAAGGCCGTCGCGCAGCAGTTGGTAGGCCTCACCGATGAGCTGCATATCGGAGTCTTCGATGCCGTTGTGCACCATCTTCACGAAGTGCCCGGAGCCGTCGGGGCCGATGTGGGTGCAGCACGGCACCCCGTCGACGTGCGCGGAGATCTCCTCCAGCAGCGGGCCCAGCGACTTGTAGGACTCGGCCGGGCCGCCCGGCATGATCGACGGACCCTTGAGCGCACCCTCTTCGCCACCGGAGATACCGGCGCCGACGAAGTGCAGTCCGCGCTCGCGGATCGCCTTCTCCCGGCGGATGGTGTCGGTGTAGAGCGCGTTGCCGCCGTCGATGATGATGTCGCCTTCCTCCATCGCGTCGGCGAGCTCGTCGATCACCGCATCGGTCGGGTCACCGGCTTTCACCATGATCAGGACGCGACGTGGTTTCTCAAGGGCGGCAAGGAATTCCGGGATGGTCTCGCTGCGGATGAAGGAGCCTTCGGAGCCGTGCGCGGCCAGCAGCGCGTCGGTCTTGGACACCGAGCGGTTGTGCAGCGCCACGGTGTACCCGCGGCTGGCGAAGTTCCGGGCGATATTGGATCCCATGACCGCGAGGCCGGTGACCCCGATCTGTGCTTTACCGGTGTTGCCCGAGTTGGTCATACGGCAGCCTTTCGATGGTGTCTCGACGTCATGGTGTGGTAAATCGCCGCCGGCTCTGGGTTCATCCCTAGTAACTGAACAAGCGGTGCAACTCGGTGAGCCAAGGCAATGCCAGCGCCACCGTGGGGATGATCAGGATCGCGGCGGCGGCGGTGTAGGCCGCCACAGCCAGGACAAGACTATTGCCCTTGCCGCAGAGGCGCTGGACCCGGACCACCGTGGTGGGACCGCCGGCGGCCAGCGCGCCGGACGGGGTGCGCCCGCCGGCACAGGCGACGAGTGCGCGGGCCAGGGGAGTGGGTCCGGCAACCCGGACGGCGGCATCGTCGGCGAGCAGTTCGATGAGCAACCGGACGGCGTCGAGCGCGTTTCCGCTGCGAACGAAGCGCGGGAACGCGGCGTGCACGGCGGTGAACATCTCCAGTACCAGGTCATGGCGGGCCCGCAGGTGGGCCAGTTCGTGGCTCAGGATGGCGGAGATCTCGGATTCCGAGAGCGTCGTCAGGGCGCCTTCGCTGACCACGACGCGGCTGCGCACGCCGGGCAGGCAGTAGGCCATCGGTTGGGCGACGCCCAGGATGCGCAGGCTGCTGGGTCGGCGGGCGGGGGTGGGCACTTTGTCACGCGACATGCCGACCAGGTCGACCACCATGCGGTGATGGGCGCGCCGCCGGCGGGTGGCGACGGCCACCTGCAGGACGGCGACGATCAGCCGGACGCCGATCATCAGGGTGAGGGTGAACACCACGACGTAGAGCAACCACAAAGGCCAACCGAGAGCGTCGATTTCGCTGGTGAACGTGGCGGTGGGGCGGCCGTCGGGTCCGGGCACGAACAGCCGACTGGCGATGGCGATACCTGCGGAGAACGCGGACAGTACCGCGGCCAGGGCGATGGATTGCCAGAGCACGATGGCGGCGCGCGGCGCGCGTAGGGGCCAGGAGGCGCGAGCGAGGACCGCGGGCACCGGACCGACGAGCACCAGCGCGACGATGCAGAAGGCCAGCGCGGACACGTCGACAGTGTCCCTCAGTCGGTACCCGAATTACCAGCCGGTGGGACCAGCCGGTGCTTGGACTCCAGTTCGGCCAGGGCGCGGCGCAGCGCATCGGCCTCGTCGGCACCGACGCGTTCGACGAAATGCACCAATGCGGCCTGGCGGCTGCCGGAATCCGACACCTGATCGAGTGCATCGACCATCAAGCCCGCAACCAGCTCGTCGCGACCGTGGGTGGGGGCATAACGGTGTGCACGGTCGTCGCGATGCTGGACGACGAGATTCTTCTTCGCCAGTCGCTGCAGCACCGTCATGATCGTCGTGTAAGCCAGGTCTCTGCGCGCAGCGAGGGCCTCGTGGACCTGGCGCACCGTCTGCGGTTCGCGCGAGGTCCAGAGGTGATCCATCACTTCGCGCTCGAGTTCCCCGAGACGCGTCATCTTGGCCATGTTCTGTTCACTCTCCTGAGCAATGGAATCAGCGTACTACGCGCGTACTACCGAGCGTCGTATCTCTTCTGCTCTCGATGTCGTGTTCCTGGAGCAGATCTCTCCTGCGCCGGTCAAGGCCCTTTTCTGACTTATCTGTGAGTCCAGTCACAGGTACTGGTCCGGTTGACGGCTATGACTATAGTAAGGCTAACCTAACCCAAGGAGGAGGTGCTGATGACGATCGTGGTCGACGATCCGCTGATCGCACGTATGTCGATTAGGCGGGCACTGCCGCTGCATGAATCCAGTCGGCGACTGCGGGAGTTGTACCCGGAGTGCCCGCGTGTGTACGGCGTGGCGGTGATGGGTGATCTGTCCCGACGTCGTTGGTGGCCGCTGGTCGAGGTGATGACCACCGACCGCTTGCGCACCATGTTCGACGCTGCCATCGCCGAGACCGACAGTCGCGCCGCCGTCGCGCAGCAGCTGGCAGCGACGCTGTCGCACGTGGTCATCGGACGTGTCGTGCCGCTGGTCGCCCTGGAGGGCCGTGCCTGGGACACCGGACTGGAGAATCTCTGGGTCCATGTCGACTCCGAGGGTGCCATCGACTGGGTCGGCGTCGTGGACCCGACACTGCGCGCGCTGCCCGATGATCTGCATCTGGCGCAGCGCTCCACCGTCGGCTCGGTGCGCACCACCCGCGACGGCATTGTCGCGTTACCCAGCGAAGCGGCGCTGACCACCTGGGTGGCCCACCGTAGCCATCGCGCCCTGGCTCCGCTCTTCGCGAAGCTGTACGAGGTCAGTGGCGGCGCCATCTCGATCGCCTCGATGTGGAACATCGTGGGAGCAGCCGTGGTCGGCGCGTCGACTCAGGTTCCGCTGCTGGCCGGCTCCAGTGAACTCACGAGCATGTGCCGCGGCCAGGCGATTCTCGACGCATTGGTCGGTTTCGGGCTCCCGGTTCGCGGCGCGAACAGAATTGCCGCCGGAAAGGCCTTGCTAAATTAGGGCAGCCTTGCCTATCCTAGGGGTGCGAGACTAACGGACCGAGCCGGAGTCCTGAGGGCTGCAGAGACCCCCGGTCCACTCGAAGGAAGGGCCCCACGCTTTACGCGTGGGGCCCTTCCGCATGTTCCGGGGCGAGCGAAGCGACGGGGGATGTGTCGCTGCACAGTTTTAGAAGGTGTAGACACTGATCTCGTGACCTCTTCTGTGCCTCCCGGCGTCGGCGCCGGCTTCGACAGCGAATTAGGACTGGAGTACCTGGAGGTGACTCCGGACGGCGGGCGAGCCCAACTGACCATCACCGAGAAGGTGAAGCAGCCGTGGGGCATCGTGCACGGCGGCGTCTACTGCGCCATCGTGGAAAGCCTTGCCAGTGTCTCCGGGCACGTCTGGCTCGCCGAGCACGGCGGCGGCACCGTCGTCGGGGTGAACAACAACACCGACTTCCTGCGTGCCATCACATCCGGCACGGTGACCGCTGTCTCGACGCCGATCCACCGCGGCCGCCGTCAGCAGTTGTGGCTCATCACCATCACCGACGAGAACGACCGCACGGTGGCCCGCGGTCAGGTCCGTCTGCAGAACATCGCCGACTGACATTGGTACGGGAACCGGCGCGCTGCTAATTTCCTTGTGGCGTGGCAGGATCGCGCACTATGCGTTTAACGCCGCATGAACAAGAGCGGTTACTCATCTCCTACGCGGCCGACCTCGCCCGCCGACGGCAGGCACGTGGGCTCAAGCTGAACCATCCCGAAGCCATCGCGCTCATCACCGACCACATCCTCGAGGGTGCCCGCGACGGACGAACGGTCGCCGAACTCATGGTCAG
>JBPPMV010000258.1:0-14094 GCA_051306235.1 Mycobacterium sp.
AAGGAAGACGAAGACACCGGTATCGATGAGACCGAGCACGCAGAAACCGCTTATGAACTCGCATGATCGGGAACAATTGACTGAGTCCTGGAAGGAATCGACTAAATGAAACTGATCACTGCGATCGTCAAGCCGTTCACTCTTGAAGACGTCAAGACGGGCCTTGAGCAGACGGGCATCCTTGGTATGACCGTCAGCGAGGTGCAAGGCTACGGACGTCAGAAGGGCCACACCGAGGTTTACCGTGGCGCCGAGTATTCGGTGGACTTCGTGCCCAAGGTGCGAGTCGAGGTCGTCGTCGACGACTCCGCCGTCGACAAGGTGGTGGACGTCATCGTGCAGGCGGCACGCACCGGAAAGATCGGTGACGGCAAGGTGTGGGTCAGCCCCGTGGAAACCGTCGTGCGCGTGCGCACCGGTGAGCGGGGAGTCGACGCACTCTAATCAGCTGAGGGTCGTTTCCCGGCCAGATGTTTTGACCGATTGAATGTAGGGCCGGGGAGGGACCGAAATGACTGATCAGACACCAGGTCCCGCTGCTGGAGCACCCCGATGGGAGGCTCCGGCAGCGGGATCGTCGCGTCCGGCGACCGATCTTGCCAAGGCATCCGCGCAGCTGCTCAACACCGGCGGCAAGCAACTGGATTCGTCGGCGCTGCGCGACGCCATCCTGGATCTCAACGAGTTCTGGCTGTCCACCAAGGCCGTCGAGATCGGCATCACCCCCACCAGTGGCTTCGCCATCGTGGCGACCGGCGGGCTGGGGCGCGGTGAACTGTTGCCCTACTCGGATCTGGACCTGATGTTGTTGCACGACAACATGCCCGTCGAGATCGTCAGTCAGGTCGCCGAACTGCTCTGGTATCCACTGTGGGACGCCAACATCCGTATCGACCACAGCGTGCGTACCGTGCCGGAGGCACTGAAGGTGGCCGGGGAGGACATCTCGGTGGGCATGGCCATGCTCGACGCCCGCCACATCGCCGGTGACGCCGAACTGTCCGCGCTACTGACCGGCGGTGCGCGCCGCCAGTGGCGTATCGGGATCGCCTCCCGCTACGACGAACTCGTCGAACACACCCGCGCCCGCTGGGATCGCAGCGGACAGATCGCCCACCGCGCCGAACCCGATCTGAAGAACGGCCGGGGCGGGTTACGTGACGTCCAGCTGCTCAACGGGTTGGCCATCGCCCAACTTGCCGACGTCTATCCGAGCCGGCTGCTGGCCTCACCCACCGGGACACTGGGCGAGGCGCATCTGTCGTTGCTCAACGTGCGCACCGAGCTGCACCGGGTTTCCGGACGTGGTCGCGAACAGGTCCTGGCCCAGTACGCCGACGAGATCGGTGCCGCCCTGCGCATCGGGGACCGGTTCGACCTGGCCCGCGCCATCTCCGATGCCGCCCGCACGATCAGCTACTACGTCGACGCCGGTATCCGCACCGCGGGGAATGCTCTGCCGCGCCGCGGTTTTGCCGCGCTGCGCCGCCCGGCCCGCCGACCGCTGGACGAGGGTGTCATCGAGTTCGCCGGCGAGGTGATCCTGGCCCGCGACGCCAAACCCGAGCGCGATCCCGGCCTGATCCTGAGGGTGGCCGCGGCCTCGGCCACCACCGCCCTGCCGATCGCCGCATCCACCCTGAGCCGGTTGGCCGGGGCCGCACCCGAACTGCGTACCCCCTGGCCGCGGGAGGCGCTCAAGGACCTGCTGGTGCTGCTCTCAGCGGGACCCGCCGCGGTGGCCACCGTCGAGGCACTCGACCGCACCGGGCTGTGGGGGCGGCTGTTCCCCGAATGGGGCGCTGTGCGCGATCTGCCGCCCCGCGATGTCGTGCACATCTGGACCGTTGACCGGCACCTCGTCGAAACCGTCTCCCGGGCAAGTGCATTCACCACCCGGGTGTCACGGCCGGACCTGTTGGTCCTCGGCGCGCTGGTGCACGATATCGGGAAGGGGCGCGGTGGCGACCACAGCGTCATCGGCGCCGAACTGGCCACCCAGATCGGTACCCGGCTCGGCCTGTGGCCCTCCGATGTCGAGGTGCTCTCGAAGATGGTGCGCTACCACCTGCTGTTGCCCGATACCGCCACCCGGCGAGACCTGCAGGACCCCAAGACGATCGCCACGGTGGTGGATGCACTGGGTGGGGACTACCAGCTGCTGGAGCTGCTGCACGTGCTCGCCGAGGCGGACTCGCTGGCCACCGGACCCGGCGTGTGGGGGGACTGGAAGTCCTCCCTGATCGGTGATCTGGTGCGCCGCTGTCGGCTGGTGATGTCCGGTGAGCCGCTGCCGACGCCGGATCCTGTCGACCCGCGTTACCTGGAGCTGGCCGCCGACGGCGTGGTGCACGTCGAGATGGTCGCCGGCGAAGGCCCGCACCTGCACAACGTCACCATGATCGCGCCGGACCGTCGCGGCCTGCTGTCCAAGGCTGCGGGCGTGCTGGCCCTCAACGCGCTGCGGGTGCATTCGGCCTCGGTCAACAGCCGCGACGGGGTGGCCATCAACACCTTCGCCGTCTCACCGCATTTCGGCACACCGCCGGCCGCGGAGCTGCTGCGCCAGCAGTTCATCCTGGCACTGGACGGTCAGCTCGATGTCATCGACACATTGGCGCGCCGGGACCTGGAGGCCGCGGCCTCGGGACCGAACCGGGCGGGGGAGCCTCCGGCCTCGGTGCCGGTCAATCACACCATCGCCCCGCCACGCATCCTGTGGACCGACGGCAGCACACCCGGTGAGTTCATGGTTCAGGTGCGGGCCAGCGACCGGCCCGGCCTGCTGGCCCGGCTGACCGCGGTGATCGAGCGGGACGGGCTGGACATCAACTGGGCCAAGGTCACCACACTGGGATCGGTGGTGATCGACGTGTTCAGCATCGCGGTGCCGGCCCTGGCCGTCGGCGCCGACCCCGTCAAGCTCGCCGAGGCGCGCGCCGACCTGGAACGCGATCTTTACGCCATGCTGCCCGCACCGCCGCCGAAAAAGGTGTCCGAAGCGAGTTAACCTGCTGCGGTGATGGTGACCCAGGTGTTGTTCACCGCGGCCGTCCCGGTGAAGGTGTCGACCTGATCGGGGTCGTGCAGATCGTTGACGTTGGCACCGGGCAGCGTGTTGGCGTGCTGCCATCCGGTATTGCGGTGGCCCCAGCCGTGCGGCACCGCCACGGTGCCCGCACGCATCTCATCGCTGATGTCGACCGGAACGTCGATCTGCCCGATCGCCGAGGTGATCCGCACGGTGTCGCCCTGGTGCAGCCCGCGGGCTGCGGCGTCATCGGGGTGCATGAGCACCGTGCACCTGTTGTTGCCACCCGTCATCGTCGGCACGTTGTGCAGCCAGGAGTTGTTGCTGCGCAGGTGCCGTCGCCCGATCAGTTGCAGGCGACCGTCGGCCGGAGTCTCGGTGGCGTCCGCGAGCCGCGCCCTCGCATCGGCGATGAACTCCGAGGGCGCCAGGTGCACCCGATGGTCCTTGGTCGCCAGCACCTTGCCTAGCCGTGGTTGCAGCGGGCCGAGATCGATCCCGCCCGGGCTCTCGCGAAGGGCGCGCATGGTGATGCCCTTGCGGCCGCGTCGGAGGCGGCCGTGCGGGCCGGTGGCGATGATGGCTGAGGCGACGCGCAACGGGTCGATGACCGTGAGCATCCGCTCGCGCAGCGGTGTGACTAGCTGGCGCAGCGGGGCCGGCAACAGTTCGAACGCCAACCTGGACAGGATCTCCCAGTCCTCCAGGGCGCCGGCCGCGGGCTCGAAGCTGCGGTGCTGGTAGCGAATATTGTTGCGGACACTGAACACGCTGGTGAGCAGACCGATGTCCGCGCGCTCCAGCGGTGACACCGGCGGCAGGATGAAGTCCGCGTGGCGAGTGGTCTCGGTGACGTACATGTCCACTGCCACATACAGATCCAGCTGTGACAAACCCTCTGCCAGACGGCCCTTCTGCGGTATCGAGGACACCGGGTTGCCTGCGTAGGTGATCATCGCCCGGATCTGCCCGGGACCGTAGTTGAGCATCTCGTCGGCCATCACGACCGCGGGTAGTTCGGCGCGGAACGACTTGTACCGCCCGGAGCGATCGGTCCACTTGCCGTGCCCGACGGGCATGTACTTCGCCAGCGCGGGTACATCGGCAACAGGCGTGGAGAACATTGTCCCGCCCGCTCGGTCCAGATTGCCGGTCACGGTGTTGAGCGCCATGACCAGCCAGCTCACCAGCGTCCCGGTCTCCTGCTGACAGATGCCGATACGTGCGTAGATGGCCGCCGACTCCGCCGCGGCATGATCGCGAGCCAGGGCCCGTATCTCGTCGGCGTCGACACCGGCGCGCTCGGCCACGGCCTCGGGTGTGGCGTGCTCCACGAGGGCGGCAAGCTCCTGCCATCCCGAGGTGAGCTCATCTATCGTCGTTGTGTCGCAAAGATTTTCGCTGATGAGTACATGCAACATGCCCATTAGCAGGTAGGCGTCGCCGCCCGGGCGCACTACGACATGCTGGTCGGCCAATTTGGTGGTCTCGGTGCGGCGGGGGTCGATGACCACGACTGTGCCGCCTCGGTCCCGCACCGCTTTGATGCGCCGCCGGGCGCCCGGCATGATCGACAGCGAGCCATTGGACACCGCCGGGTTGGCTCCGAGAATCACCAGCCGCTGCGTGCGGTCGATATCGGTGATCGGCACCAGCGCGTTGGAGCCGAACACGCGCCAAGCGGCGTACTCATGGGGCATCTGGTCGATGGACGACGCGGTGAAGAAGTTCGGGGTGAGCAGCGCGGCGCGCAACGCCAACCCGTAGAACGCACCCGAGCTGTGCGCCGCCGGGTTGCCCAGGTACATGCCGAGTGCGCGGACACCGTGTTTCTTCCGGACGCCGCGCAGTCGGGTGCCGATCTCGGTGAAGGCCTCCGCCCAACTGACCGGTTCGAAGGAGTCGCCGACCCGGCGCATCGGGGTGCGCAGCCGGTCCGGGTCGTGGTGCAGGCCGCCCATCGCGGTCGCCTTGGGGCAGATATAGCCCTTGGACAGCACATCGTCGGGATTGCCCTCGATGCGGCTGACCTGGTCATCGGTGACGGTGACGTGGATACCGCAGTGCGCTTCGCACAGCGTGCACTGGCTGATGTGGGTGGTGCTCACCGGCTCGGAACTCATCAGGTCGGTGGCTGCGTTGCGCATCCCGGGCAGGGGGACGTCGATCGCCGTCATGGGGGCCTCCGCAATTCTGTCAGCGTGCGTTGACAGATTAGCGTCAGTGGCCAGTCTCGGGCTAGAGCTGCGACCGTTAGGCTTAGCAGGTGTTTGAATCGCTCTCTGACCGGTTGACCGGTGCACTACAGGGCCTGCGCGCCCGGGGTCGGCTGACCGACGCCGATATCGACGCCACTGCGCGCGAGATCCGTCTCGCCCTGCTGGAGGCCGACGTTTCGCTGCCCGTGGTGCGCGCGTTCGTCAACCGCATCAAGGAACGCTCCAAGGGTGCCGAGGTCTCCGGGGCGCTCAACCCAGCGCAGCAGGTCGTCAAGATCGTCAACGAGGAGCTCGTCGGCATCCTCGGCGGCGAGACCCGCCAGATAGCGTTCGCCAAGACCCCACCGACGGTCATCATGCTCGCCGGTCTGCAGGGTTCCGGTAAGACCACGCTGGCCGGCAAGCTCGCCAAATGGCTCAAGGCGCAGGGGAATACGCCGCTGTTGGTGGCGTGCGACCTGCAGCGCCCCGGTGCCGTGCAGCAGCTGCAGATCGTCGGCGAGCGCGCCGGGGTCGCGGTGTTCGCGCCGCATCCCGGGGTGTCACCCAGCGGGGTGACCATCGACCAGATGACCACCGGTGACCCGGTGACGGTCGCCGCGGCGGGTCTGGCCGAGGCCAAGGCCAAGCACTACGACGTCGTCATCGTCGACACCGCAGGCCGGTTGGGTATCGACGAGGAGCTGATGGGCCAGGCCGCGGCCATCCGCGACGCGGTGCGCCCCGATGAGACGCTGTTCGTGCTCGACGCCATGATCGGTCAGGACGCCGTCACCACCGCCGAGGCTTTTGGCGCCGGTGTCGGCTTCACCGGTGTGGTGCTCACCAAACTCGACGGCGACGCCCGCGGCGGTGCGGCCCTGTCGGTCCGCGAGATCACCGGCGTCCCGATCCTCTTCGCCTCCAGTGGCGAGAAGCTCGAAGACTTCGACGTCTTCCACCCCGACCGGATGGCCAGCCGGATCCTCGGCATGGGCGACGTGCTGTCGCTCATCGAGCAGGCCGAACAGCACTTCGACGCCGAACAGGCCGAGGCCGCGGCCGCCAAGATCGGCTCCGGGGAGCTGACGCTGGAGGACTTCCTCGAGCAGATGCTCACGATCCGCAAGATGGGCCCGATCGGCAACCTGCTCGGCATGCTGCCCGGCGCCGGTCAGATGAAGGATGCGCTGGCCGCCGTCGACGACTCCCAGCTCGACCGGGTGCAGGCCATCATCCGCGGTATGACGCCCGCCGAGCGTGCCGACCCGAAGATCATCAACGGCTCGCGCCGGCTGCGTATCGCCAACGGCTCCGGCGTGACGGTGGGTGAGGTCAACCAACTCGTCGACCGCTTCTTCGACGCCCGCAAGATGATGTCGCAGATGGCTGGTCAGATGGGAATGCCGTTTGGGCGCAAGGGGTCCGGCCCGAGCCGTAAGGCCGCCAAGGGCAAGAACAAGCAGGCGGGCAAGAAGAAGGGCCGGGGACCGACGCCGCCGAAGAATCCGATGGGTGCAGGTCTACCCGCCGGTTTCCCGGACCTGACCGGAATGCCCAAGGGCCTGGATGAGTTGCCGCCCGGCCTGGCCAATATCGATCTGTCCAAGCTGAAGTTCCCCGGGCAGAAGTAGTCATGGCGCTGCATCTTCGTGGCCGGGGACTACCCGACGGCGACGAGGTGCAGTGGTGGATTCACCAGGGGATGCTGTCCGCCGAGCCGATCGCCAACGCCGACACCGCGTTTGACGGCGGCTGGATCATCCCCGGGCTCGTCGATGCGCACTGCCACGTGGGGCTCGGGCCCGGCGGGCCGACCAGTTTCGACGAGGCGATCACCCAGGCCGAGACCGAGCGCGATGCCGGGGCGCTGCTGTTGCGCGACGCTGGGTCGCCGGTGGACACCCGCAGCCTCGATGACCGCGATGATCTGCCGCGCATCATCCGCGCCGGCAGGCACCTGGCCCGGCCCAAGCGCTACATGCCGGGTCTGCCGATCGATATCGAGGATGAGTCGCAGCTACCGGCCTACGTCGCCGAGCAGGCCCGCTGGGGCGACGGCTGGGTGAAGCTGGTCGGCGACTGGATCGACCGGGGGATCGGGGACCTGGCGCCCCTGTGGTCCGATGACGTGTTGGTCGAGGCCATCGCGGCGGCGCACGCCAACGGCGCCCGCGTCACCGCGCATGTGTTCGGCGAGGAGGCGTTGCCCGGACTCATCAAGGCCGGTATCGACTGCATCGAGCACGGCACCGGCATCACCGACGACACCATCGAGATGATGCTGGCGCACGGCACCGCACTGGTGCCCACGCTGATCAACATCGACAACTTCCCGGGTATCGCCGACGCGGCAGGCAAGTACCCGGCCTACGCCACGCATATGCGCGATCTGTACGCGTCCTGCAGGCAGCGGGTCGGCGCCGCCCATGACGCCGGTATCCCGATCTATGCAGGCACCGATGCCGGCGGGATGATCCGGCACGGCCGCATCGGGGACGAGATCGAGGCGCTCACGGGTATCGGAATGAGCCCGATGGACGCGTTGGGTGCGGCGTGCTGGGACGCCCGCACGTGGTTGGGGCGCCCGGCGTTGGAGCACGGTGCCTCGGCCGACCTGTTGTGCTTCGCCGAGGATCCTCGGGTGGTCGGGGTGGGCAGCCCCGACCTGGTGATCCTGCGCGGCCGGGTCTGGGGCTAGTACGCGCAGCGGCATTTGGCGTGCGCGGGCCGGCAAGACGTTCTGCAACTCAGTACTACAGGTAGTACTGCGAGTCGCGTGGTACTGCGGGTAGTACCACGTTTGTAGAGGGTCATGCCGGTTCCGGAATCGGTGCCGGTGTGACAGTGAAAGGCGTGCCGCGGCCCAAGCCGTCCGTCAGACGAAGCTCTGGCTCAGTACACGTCGCGCACGTAGCGGTGGCTCTTGATCAGGTCGTTGACGTACGTGTGAGCCGCAGCGGCATCCATCCCGCCGACGCGCGCGATGACATCGTGTAGCGCGGCGTCCACATCCTTGGCCATCCGGTCGGCGTCCCCGCACACGTACAGGTGTGCGCCATCCTGCAGCCAACCGAAGAACTCCTCAGCGTTCTCCTGAATGCGTTGCTGCACATACACCTTCGTGTCCTGATCTCGGGAGAACGCCAGGTCCAGCCGGGTAAGCACGCCGGCGCTGACGAACTCCTCAAGCTCCTCGCCGTACAGGTAATCGGTGCCGCGGCGCCGGTCTCCGAAGAACAGCCAGGACCGTCCCGTCGCGGCGGTGGCCTGGCGTTCCTGCAGGAACGCACGGAACGGGGCGATGCCGGTGCCCGGGCCGATCATGATGATGGGCACATCGCCGGAGGGCAGCCGGAAGTGGTTGTTGGGGCGCAGATGCACCAGCAGGTTCTCGCAGCGGTCGGCAAGGAAGGTCGACGCGACACCACCGTGGCGGCGGTCGTCGGCGTCGTAGCGCACGCTGGCCACCGTCAGATGGACGCTGTCGGGATGGGCGAGCGGGCTGGAGGCGATCGAGTAGTCCCGGAACTGCAGCGGTCGCAGCGTGTCGATGACCTCGTCGACCTTGAGGTCCGCGAGGGCGACGATGTCCAGCACGTCCTTGCCGTAGAGCCAGGATCCTTCGGTACCGCCGTGGGTGTCCCCGGACCGCAGCGCCTCGGCCACCGTCTCATTGGAGACGCGCGAGGCCGCCAGGGTCAGCAGCGCCCGCGGCGGCGTACGAATCTCGAAGTGCTCGGTGAGCAACGTGCCGAGCGGCTGATCGTGGCCGTTGACCGCGTAGTCGGCACCGACCCCGAACCCCGCCAGCAGGGCTTCCACCAGTGCCGGATCGTTGGTCGCGTGCACGGCGATGGAATCGCCTGAGTGATAGGCGATTCCGGTACCGGTGAGGTCGACCTCGAAATGCCGGACCTCCTTGTCGGATTCGGTCGAGTTGAGCCAGCGGTTGACGGCCAGCCGGGCCGGCACCGGAAGATTGCGTTCGCGCGGTTCGGCGCGTTCGGGGGCGGGTGCGGCCGGGGCCTCCGATGTCGACTCACCCTGCTCGGCGGTCAGCTGCTTGACCAGCTCGGCGGTCCACGCCTTGGCCGGGTCCTCGTAGAAGCCGTCGACGTCCACCCGATCGGTCATCCGCCGTGCGCCCAGCTCCTCGAGTCGCTGATCGAGGAGCAGTCCGGCGTTGCAGAACAGCTCATAGGAGCTGTCGCCCAGCGCGAGGACGGCAAAGTTGAGGTGTTCCAAGCGCTCGGTGTCGGCGCTGATGGCCTCCCAGAACAACGTGGCCGAATCCGGGAACTCGCCTTCGCCGAAGGTGGACACCACCGTGATGAAATGGGTGGTGTTCTGCAGTTCGGCCAGCTCCACCTGGTTGAGCTCCACGGCCTCGGCCTCGATACCGATGGCACCGACCGCCTCGGCGAATGTCATCGCGGCGTCTTCGGAGTTCCCCATATCGGTGCCGTAGGCGACGATGAGCGAGACATCAGATTGGCCGGCCACTTAGCTCCCTCGGTAGTGCACACGGACTCGATGCCCGGCAGCAAATTAGGGTGACCTTACTTGATAACTCGACACCGTGGGAACGTCCCTCCCCGGTATTGCCCTCAGGGCCGGCTGAAACCCCAGTCGAGCAGGTTGATCGCCTGACCGTACAGGTCACCACTTCCGTACATCTGTACCACAATGAGCCTGCGGTTCCCGCGCTGAGCTGCTCCGACGTAGGTCTTACGGGCGAGGTTCGTGAAACCCGTCTTCCCGCCCAGATCACCCGGATACCGGGTCAGCAGCTCGTTCTGGTTGGTCAGCGTCTTACCGGGGAAGGCTGCGCTCGGTGACCGCATGATCTGCGCGATCAACGGATAGCGCAGGGCGGCCCGGAAGATGACCGCGAGGTCATGCGGGGTGGTGACCGATTCCCAGCCGGGGCCGTCCAGGCCCGACGGCGAGGATGCCCGGGTGCCGCGCGCACCGACGCCGGCGGCCTTGCGGTTCATCCCCGCAATGGCCGCGCGCTGCCCGCCGAGCATGTCGGCGAGCATGTTCGCCGCGTCATTGCCCGACACCATGAGCAGTGCGCTCAGCAGCTGGGTCACCGTATAGGGCTGGCCCGGTTTCAAACCGACACAAGAACATTCGACCTTGGTGTGCGATGCGTTGGCGCGGGCGAAGTTGTCCGGTCGCAGATTGTCGAGCACCACCATGGCCAGCAGCACCTTGATGGTGCTGGCGGGCGCATACGATCCGCCGGCATCCTTGGCCGCGAGCACCGCGCCGGTGTCCAGGTCCGCCAGCAGATAGGCCTTGGCCCGGCCGCTCGCGAAGGCCTGCGCGCCGTCGGCCACCGGGCCCGGCAGGGGAGCGGCCACTGCCACCGGCGTCGCGACCACCACGCTGACGGCGAGCGCGGTCGCCGCGAACAGTCTTCGCACGGGCTCACGCTGACCGAAGGAGCTACAGCACCCCGACGCCGATCGCCCGGTCCTGGGCGAAGCCCCAGTCCAGCAGCGCCGACGCCTGATCCCAGTAGGTGGGGCCGCCCTCGCGGACCAGACCGAACATCAGCGCGACCACCAGTCGCCGGCCGTCGCGCTGTGCGGCCCCGACGAACGTCTTACGGGCCAGGTCGGTGAAACCGGTCTTGCCCCCCAGCATGCCGGGGTAGCGGCCCAGCAATTCGTCCTGATTGACCAGCACGCGGTCCCCGGCCTTGCCGGGGAACACCGCCGTCGGCTGCGCGGTGATCTGAGCGAAAACCGGGTTGGCCATCGCCGCCCGGAACATCACCGCCAGGTCATGCGGTGAGGACCACATCTCGATACCGGGGCCGTCGAGGCCCGACGGGCTGCCCGCGACGGTGGCGTGCGCACCCAGCGCCGCGGCCTTGGCATTCATCTTCGCCACCGCGGCCGGTTGACCGCCGAGCATCGTCGCCAACGTGTTTGCCGCGTCATTGCCCGAGACCAGCAGCAGACCCTCCAACAACTGGCGCACCGTGTAGCTGCTCCCGGGTGCCACGCCGGCGCAGTTGCACTCGACGCGGGTGTCGGACTCGTTGGCCACCACGGTCGCATCCAGGGGCAATTCGTCGAGCACCACCATCGCCAGCAGCACCTTGATGGTGCTGGCCGGGGCGTAGCGCCCGTAGCCGTCGCGCGATGCCAGCACCGCGCCGCTGTCCATATCGGCGATCACCCAGGCTTGCGCCGGTCCATCCGGTATCGGCACCGAACCGAGCGGCTGGTCGACGCCCAGCTCCGCCCCGGCATTGCCGACGCCGACGCTGCAGAACAGCATCACGGAAATTACACTGGCCAGGAGCCTTCGCATGGGATGTGAGCCTAACTACCTTTCAGTACCGAAGGTTTGGCGAGAGCCCCCACCGGTAACGTAGGACCAGCGCGAACCAGAGTGGCCGAACACCATCGAGGGGGACGAAAACAATGTGCGGCATCGCCGGCGAGGTTGCTCGCGGACGGTCAGCTGATCTTGGAGCTGTTGCTCGGATGGCTGACTCAATGGTGCCGAGAGGCCCCGACAGCGGAGGCTTCTGGTCCCAGGGGGGCATCGCCTTCGGGCATCGCCGGCTGGCGATCATCGACCTGTCCAGTCACGGGCAGCAGCCCATGCACGATCCCGAACTCGGTCTCACCGTCGCCTTCAACGGCTGCATCTACAACTACCCGCAGCTGCGCCAGGAACTGATCGGCAAGGGTTACCGGTTCTTCTCGCACAGCGATACCGAAGTGGTGCTCAAGGGCTACCGCGAGTGGGGCGAACGGGTCGTCGAGCATCTGTTCGGCATGTTCGCCTTCGCGATCACCGAGGTGGACTCCGGCCGGGTGCTGCTGGCCCGTGATCGTCTCGGCATCAAACCGCTGTACTGGACCGAGGTTTCGGATGCCATCCGATTCGCCTCCTCCCTGCCGGCGCTGGTCGCCGCGGGCGGGGTGGACACCGATATCGATCCGGTCGCCCTGCACCACTATCTGAGCTTCCACTCGGTGGTCCCACCCCCGCACACCATCTTGCGCGGTGTCCACAAGCTGCCCCCCGGCACCCTCATGCGGATCGAGCCCGACGGCACGCGCACCGAAAAGACTTACTGGGAACCGATCTTCGAGCGCTCTGCCGAGCGTGCGGGCTGGTCGGAAACCGAATGGGAAGAGGCCATCCTCGACTCGCTGCGCACCGCGGTGGAGCGACGGCTGGTGGCCGACGTCCCGGTCGGTTGCCTGCTCTCGGGCGGGCTGGACTCCAGTCTGATCGTCGGTCTGCTCGCCGAGGCCGGCCAGCACGGACTGGCGACGTTCTCCATCGGCTTCGAGGCCGCCGGTGGGGAAGAGGGCGACGAGTTCAAGTACTCCGACATCATCGCCCGCCACTACGGCACCGATCACCACCAGATCCGGATCGACACCGCGCGCATGCTGCCGGCACTGTCCGGGGCGATCGGCGCGATGAGCGAGCCGATGGTCAGCCACGACTGTGTGGCCTTCTATCTCCTGTCCCAGGAGGTCAGCCGACACGTCAAGGTGGTGCAGTCCGGGCAGGGCGCCGACGAGATCTTCGCCGGCTACCACTGGTATCCGCCGATGGCGTACGCCGCCGACGGCGACCCGCAGGCCGCGTTGGCCAGTTACCGGACGGCGTTCTTCGACCGCGACCACGCGGCGCTGAACACGCTGGTGCAACCGTCGTGGCGGCTGGACGCCGATATCGCGGGCGACTACGTGCTGGATCATTTCGCGCACCCCGGCGCAGCGAGCGCGACGGATCGGGCGCTGCGCCTGGACACCACCGTGATGCTGGTCGACGACCCGGTCAAGCGGGTCGACACCATGACCATGGCCTGGGGTCTGGAGGGGCGGGTGCCGTTCCTGGACCACGAGCTCGTCGAACTCGCGGCCACCTGCCCGCCATCGCTCAAAACTGCCCACGACGGCAAGGGTGTGCTGAAAGAGGCTGCCCGACGGGTCATCCCGCATGAGGTGATCGATCGCCCCAAGGGCTACTTCCCGGTGCCCGCCCTCAAACACCTGGCCGGCCCATACCTGGATCTGGTCAGCGACGCGCTGCACAGCGAGGGCGCGCGTTCCCGTGGTCTGTTCAATCCGACCGAGGTCGACCGCCTGCTGGCCGAACCCAACGGTCATCTGACCCCCCTCCGGGGCAACCCCTTGTGGCAGCTCGGGCTGCTGGAACTGTGGCTGGCGCATCACGTGGACGGGGTAGCGACGAAATGACCCCGGAGAAGGGCTCTGACTCCAAAGAGGTCATCCAAGACCTCGGATGGGGTCGGCTCGTCTTCGGGCAGACTTTCGACGACCCCGGCGAACTGGGTACCGCGCTACGGGCCGAGGCCAGCGGCCGCCGCGATATCGGGATGTATCTGGAGGCGCCGCACGTCTTCGTGGCGCTCAACCCGCAAGATTTCTTCATCGACCCGAGCTTCACCTACCGGCTTGATCTCGCCGAGCCGCTGGCCTACCTGCCACCCGAACTCCCCGGCGTCACCGTGCGACGGGTGCAGAGCGTCGCCGACTGCGCCGCAATCAACGAGATCTACCTGCAGTGCCGGATGGTGCCCGCCGACGTGGACCTGATGTGGCACAACAGCCAGGCCGAACCGCACATGGTGTACCTGGTTGCCGTCGACGATGTCACGGACACCGTGGTCGGGACGGTCACCGGTATCGATCACTTCCAGCTGTTCGAGGACCCGGAGAACGGCTCCTCGCTGTGGTGCCTGGCGGTCAGCCCGACACTGTGCCGGCCCGGCGCCGGTGGTCTGCTGGTGCGCTCGCTGGTGGAGGAGTTCATCCGCCGCGGCCGCGCACAGATGGATCTGTCTGTGCTGCA
>JBPPMV010000259.1:0-4039 GCA_051306235.1 Mycobacterium sp.
CAGGCCTTCGAGTGGTTCCTTGACAGCGGCCTCTCGCTCGTCATGCCCGTTGGTGGACAGTCGAGCTTCTACGCCGACTGGTACGCGCCGGCCCGCAACAAGGGTCCGACCGTCACCTACAAGTGGGAGACGTTCCTGACCCAGGAGCTCCCCGCCTACCTGCAGGCCAACCGGGCCGTCAAGCCCACCGGCAGCGCAGCGGTCGGTCTGTCGATGGCCGGTTCGGCCTCGCTGAACCTGGCGACCTGGCACCCCGAGCAGTTCATCTACGCCGGCTCCATGTCCGGCTTCCTGAACCCGTCTGAGGGCTGGTGGCCCTTCCTGATCAACATCTCCATGGGTGACGCCGGCGGCTTCAAGGCCGACGACATGTGGGGTAAGACCCAGGATCCGAACAGCGGCTGGAAGCGCAATGACCCGATGGTCAACATCCCGACGCTGGTGGCCAACAACACCCGCCTCTGGGTGTACTGCGGTAACGGCCAGCCCAACGAGCTCGGTGGCGGCGATCTGCCCGCGACCTTCCTCGAGGATCTGACCATCCGCACCAACATCACCTTCCGCGACAACTACCTCGCCGCGGGCGGTAGCAACGGTGTGTTCAACTTCCCGAACAACGGCACGCACAACTGGGCGTACTGGGGCCGGGAGCTTCAGGCCATGCTGCCGGATCTGCAGCGAGTCCTGGGCGCGTAAGCACCTTCAGTTCGTAGAGAATCCCCCCGAGGCCTGGCCTCGGGGGGATTTCTTTGTGTCCACCCAGTGGGTGGCGTCACCCGTGCTGGACCGGTACCGACGTATCGGCGCTGACGGCCGGGGGTGGGATGGTGGGCGCGGGCCGCGATTCCCCTCAGATCGCGGCTCGCGCCCACTCCTGTTGACCCTGGCAACGTGAACCGACGAAGCCGGGCCGGAACAGGCGCATCGGTGAATCCAGCATCCCGGTCACCCGGAGCAGCTGGATCGCCGTTTCATGATCGGTCAGCGCCCGGGCGGCCGGCAGGCCGCCGACACTCGCGCCCAGCACCACCGTTCGTTCGCCGAGGAGCACCATGCGTGAAGTCTGTGGGTACTCCGGCGGGCGAAGCTGAGTAGACCGGTACCTGTTTCCTGAAGCGGTGGCGGTTCGTCAAGATTTACTTGACGAGTAGAGGTGTGTCAATGCAATATTGACGTATGTCTGATTCGTTTACGGCCATCGGTGGGCAGCTTCACCGCCAACTCGGCCAGATTCTCGCTGCTCCGGTGCTGCGTGACGATGACGATCCGCTCGAGTTGGTCCGTGCGGCCCACGAGGTGCAGAAGCGGGCTGAGACGTTGACGGCTGCGGCCGTGCACCAGGCGCGAGCTGCGGGCCGAACATGGCAGGAGATCGGCGAATTGCTCGGTGTGTCACGGCAGGCAGTTTTCCAGCGTTACGGCAAACCCATCGATCCGCGAACCGGAGGAATCATGAATACCACCGCACTTCCAGAAGCAGACGAGCTGACCAGGACGGTCATCGACGATCTTGCTCATGCCCGGTGGGCTGATGTCAGTGCGCGCTTCGACGCCACGATGCGTGAGCGGCTCACCGAGGATGGCCTTGCCGAGGCGTGGGCGCATATCGTCGGGTTGGCCGGGGCCTACGAGGGCCACGGGGATATCGACTCCCTACGCGCCGGCGACTTCACCACCACCAACACGCCGCTGAGCTTCGAGGCGGGGGACTTCGTGGCTCGCATCACGTTCCGCGACGATCGGACGCTGGCCGGGCTGTACATCCTCAATCCCGACGTGGCCGGCGGCGCCGGCTGACCGTAGGGGGAAGGCAAGGTGGCACCGCCCCTCGGCCGGCGCCACCTTGCACGAGTATTACTTCAGCTGGGCCGAGGACAGCCCCAGCAGTCGGCGGGCGACCACCAGTTGCTGGATCTGCTGGGTGCCCTCGAAGATGTCCAGGATCTTCGAATCGCGGGCCCACTTCTCCAGCAGCGTCTGCTCGGAATACCCTGCCGTGCCCGCCATCTCGACGGCCTTGAGGGTGATATCGCTGGCCACCCGGGCGGCCTTGGCCTTACCCATCGAGGCCTCTTTGGAGTTCGGGATCTTGTTGTCGGCCTGCCATGCCGATCGGATGGTCAGCAGGTAGCCGGCCTCCCAGTCGGCTTCCATGCGCAGGAACTCCGCCGCCGGTGCGCTCTGGGCGTGCGCGGGCTTGTCATACGAGATCTCGATACCGGCCTCGGTGAGGATGACGCGCAGCTCCTCCAGAGCGGCGCGGGCGACGCCGACGGCCATCGCCGCCACGATGGGGCGGGTGTTGTCGAAGGTCTCCATGGCTCCGCCGAAGCCCTTGTCGGTCTTGACCTCTGGGTCGCCGAGCAGGTTCTCCTTCGGGATTCGCGCATTCTCGAAGCGAATGGCCGCGGTGTCGGAGGCCTTGATGCCCAGCTTGTGCTCGAGGCGTTCCACGGTCACACCGGGGTGTTCACGCGGCACCACGAAGGACTTGATCGCCGCGCGGCCCAGGGACTTGTCGACCGTCGCCCACACCACGATGTGGGTCGCGCGGGAACCCGCTGTCACGTAAATCTTCTCGCCGTTGATGACGTACTCGTCACCGTCGAGCGTTGCGGTGGTGGACACCGCGGCCGAGTCGGAGCCGAAGCTCGGTTCGGTGATGGCCATCGAGGCCCACACCTTTCCGAAGCGCTCCAGCTGTTCCTTGCTGGCGACACTCGAGATCGCGGCGTTGCCCAGTCCCTGATAGGGGATCGACAGCAGCAGCGCGACGTCACCCCAGCTGACTTCCAATGCATTCAGCAGCGCAGACATGTTGGCGCCGTTGACATTTGTCTTCTTGCCCTCGTCGTTGCGGCCGCTGAAGGCGTCCGCGCCGGCGAAGGAGATGGTCTTGGCCTCCTGCAGTCCTTCGAACAGCTGGGCCAGGGTGTCGAGCTCCACCGGGTAGGCGTGCTCGGCGAGGTCGTACTTGCGGGAGATCGGCCGCAGCATCTCCGCCGCACCCTGATGTCCCTTTTCGACGACCGCTTGCAGCTTCTTGGGTAGTTCCAGATTGATTGCCATGACTGGGTTTCCGTTCCTAGAAGTCTTAGAGGACCACAACACCTTCGGCGACGCCGAGTGCCCGCAGATCGCGGTACCAGCGCTCGACCGGGTGTTCCTTGGTGAAGCCGTGACCGCCGAGCAGCTGGACCCCGTCCAGGCCGATCTGCATGCCCTTGTCGGTGGCGATCCGCTTGGCCAGCGCGGCTTCGCGGGCAAAGGTCAGGCCCTGCTCGGCGCGGGCGGCGCCGCGCAGCGTGATGAGCCGCAGCCCGTCGAGTTCGATGGCGATGTTGGCGGTCATGAATGCCACCGCCTGACGGTTGGCGATCGGCTCGCCGAACGCCTCGCGCTCCTTGATGTAGGGGATGACGTAGTCGAGCACGGCATGCGAGGTACCGACGGCCAGTGCGGCCCAACCCAGTCGGGAGTAGGCGATGGCCTCCGAGTAGTCCTGGGCGAAGTCGGCATCGGTGCGGTCATCCTCACCGAGACGGTTGTGCACCGGCACCGCGACGTTGTCGAGTGCCACCCGGCCGAGTGCTGCGCCGCGGATGCCCATCGACGGGTCGGCCTCGACCGTCACGCCGTCGGAGGAGGCTTCCACGATGAACAACGCGGGCTTGCCGTTGAGCTGCGCGGCGATGATGAACAGCTCCGCATCGGCGGCGGCAGGCACCAGCGACTTCACACCGGACAGCCGGTAGCCGCCGGGGGAACGCACCGCTGTGGTCTTCAGCGCGGTGGGATCGAACAACGCGTGCGGCTCGGCGATCGCGAGACTGGCTTGGGGCACCTTTTCGCCGGCGAACTCGGGCAGGTAGGTGGCCTGCTGTTCGGCGCTGCCCCAATGGGTCAGTGCCGAGGCGACACCCGAGGGCGCCAGGATCGGCAGTGCCAAGCCCATATCGCCGTAGGCGAGCGCCTCGGCAACCAGCGCGCCGGTCACCGTGCTGCGGTGCTCGGCGATGCCGTCGAAGCTCTCCGGGAT
>JBPPMV010000260.1:0-7715 GCA_051306235.1 Mycobacterium sp.
ACCCCAACGGATGCGCGGCATCGGCCTGCGCATCACCGCCGCTCCACTGGTCAATGCCATTCCCGCGGTGTGCGCGGCAGCGCCGGGCATCGCTACCTACGCCGATCTACCCGCCGTATCGGCCCTTTTGATCCCCGGTCACCGACCGGGCGGGTAATCGGCGGGTGCGACCGGCTGCTCGTGAAAGGTCCCGATCTCGACAGCGGTCCCCCGTAGGCCGACGCTCACGCAGCATCGGCCCACGCGGCCCTATCCCGCAATGAGTTCCGCTGCTCTCTCGGCGATCGCATAGACGGTCGCGTTGGTGTTGGCCGAGATGCTGGTCGGCATGATCGACGCGTCCGCAACGCGCAGACCGTCGATGCCGTGCACCCGCAGTTCCAGATCGACCACGGCCATATCGTCGGTTCCGACCCGGGCGGTCCCCGCGTAATGGAAGTACACCAGCAGGCTTCGCTTCAGATAGTCCCGTACGGACGCCGCGTCGCCGACATCAGGGCCGGGTTGCATCTCGGTACCCCGCCAGCCGGAAAGCGCATCAGCCGCGCCGATCTTGCGGGCAATCTCGAGCCCAGCGGCCATGACCTCGACATCGCGCTCGACGCCGAGATAGTTCGGGTCGATCAACGGCGCCACCGCAGGGTCAGGGCTGGCCAGCCGAATCTCACCACGGCTCATCGGGGTGATCGCCGAGATCCCGATCGCGTAACCCGCATCCGGGCCGGGCAACGACGGCGAACGGTAGGGCGCGGCGATCAGCAACAGCTGCAGATCGGGGCCGTCGGTCGCATGCTCGGTCTCGATCAGGCCGATCGCCTGGCCCAGCATGTTGTCGGGATTGCCCGGGAGTTCCGCGGCGGCACTGTAGACCACCGTGGACATCGGATGGTCGTGCAGGTTCGCACCGACACCGGGCAGATCCAGCACGACGTCGACCCCGACGTCCCGTAGGTGTTCGCTCGGACCGACCCCGGAGAGCAGTAGCAGATGCGCTGACCCGATTGCGCCTGCGGTGAGGATCACCTCACGCTTTGCCGCGGCCGCGAACGGCCTGTCGGCGCAGGTGTACTCGACTCCGGTGGCGACCTTGTCGACGATCACCACGCGGCTCACCCGCGCATCGGTGACGATGTGCAGATTGGGTCGACCCGCCGCCGGTGTCAGATAGGCATCCGAAGCACTCTGCCGCACATCGTTTTTGACGTTGCCATCGGTGAGGCCGAAGCCGGTCTCCAGACCGCTGCTGATATCGCGCGCCGTCTCGAAACCCAGTTCTGCTGCCGCTCGGAGTCCGGCGAGCACGACCGGGCTCGGAGCGGCCGTCGGGCCGACAGTGAGCGGGCCGGCCACTCCGCGAACATCTGCATCGCGCCCGTCCGCGGTTTCGCTGCGACGGAAGTACGGGAGGAGGTCGTCGTAACCCCACCCTTTGGCACCCGCGTCCACCCATGCGTCGTAGCCGGCTCGATGTCCGCGAGCGAAGATCATTCCGTTGGTACTCGACGAACCGCCGAGTGTGTGTCCGCGCGGTGCGGGGATCGCTGTCTCGGAGAACTTCTGCACGACGGTCGTGTCACCCCAGTCGGCGGTCGAACCGATCAGTGCGGGCCACGCGCTCGGTATCGGCATCTCCGGCAACACAGCTGATGAGCCGGATTCGACGAGGAGCACCTCCATGGCGGGGTTTTCGGACAGCCGCGCGGCGATCACGCTGCCCGCGGTACCGGCTCCGACAATGATGTAGTCATATTCTGCTGGCGATTCATCTGCTTGTTTCATGCCACAACAGTGGCTCCGGGCATGTCGGAAATGTGTTCAGTATCTGGACACCACATGTGACGGTCCACACTCATTCGGAGATGCCGAAGTCCCGGATCCGCTTGTACAAGGTGGTGCGGCTGATGTTCAAGGAACGTGCTGCGGCGAGTTTGTTACCCCGGTGCCGGATGAGCTCATCTTCGATCGTCGCCCGGAGCGCGGCGTCGAGTGCACTGAGCTGTGGTGTCGCGGCGCGCTCCCGCAATCGGCCGAGATCCTTTTCGGTGATATCGCCGACGGCGTGTACGCGGGCGGCGGTACGTACCTCGGCTTCCAGTTCAGAGATGTTGCCGGGCCAGTTGTGGGCGAGAAGGGTGTTGATCGCGGCGGGCGTGAAGTGGACCTGCGCGGCCATGTCCAAGAGCATCTCGTCGACCAGTGCGGGGATCTCATGTTTGCGTAACCGTAAGGGGAGCAGCTCAAGACGGGTGTGGCACGAGTCGACGAGCTGAAATACTTCTGGCGACAAGCGGTTCAGCGGCCCGCTCGACAGCGCGAACCACGCCGATGTCCGCTGGGTCGCCGCGAAGACCTGCCGAGCGAGCGTCGGCGCCAGCAGATGGACGTTCTCGATTGTCACGGGCCGCTCGGCGCTCTCGAGTGCATCGCCGACGCTGCGTAGCCATTGTGTCTCGGACTGATAGAGGAGGTCCACCGCATCGAAGGCACAGACTTCGGCGCCGGCCATCAGTTGTCGCAGCAGCGTTGTGCGACCTGAACCTGGTTCGCCCACCACACAGAGCGGCCGCCGGCTGGTGCGAGCCTCCGTGACCTGCCGGTGGATGCGTTCGCTCCGCGAACTCGGTGGGACACGCGCAACGCCGATCTGGTCGCTGCGATCCCCCGAAGGACTGAGCTCGATGACGATGCCGGCGCCGGGCCGGGTTCGAGACCAGCGCAGAGTCATCTCCGCACCGGAATTCAGCGTGTGCGGGCGATCATCGCCGGAATCTTCGCCCCCGACCAGGGTCGCCAGCGCAGCGAAATCGACCGAGTCGAGCAGTGCGACCGCGCTCGCGTTGACGAGCATTGCATCGTCAGCGATCGCTACCACCGGCCCGCCCCGATGGCGCGCGCAGGCACGCTGAAAGTCGCCGAAGAGCGCCTGCTCATTGCGCGGAGATTGCTCCAGCAGTCGTGTCTCGATCTCGTGCGCGGCCTGTTCAAGCATCGGCTGCAACAACGGATTATCATCGGCCACAAAGAAAGTCAGGCACAGCACACCCTCGATACGGTGGGTGAGAGGATGCAGGATGGGAAATCCGTAGCAGCTGAACTTCTTCATCGATTCGATGAAGTGTTGATCGCCGCGCACCGTGAGCGGTGTGCGCAGCTCATGAACGGTCGCGACTGCGTTGGTACCTGACGTCTCTTCGCTGAAACTACGTCCGAGGACTGCCCCGTTGAGAGTCACGGCGTCGTCGATCTCCGACGTCCCGTACCGCAGATCGACGAAGCGGACGTCGCGGTCGGTGAGCATGACGCAACAGTGCGTACCCGCAAGGATTTCTGCCAGACGGTCCAGAACAGGTTGAGCTGCGGTCAACAGGCTGCTGGTGGGATCGACCTGGGTCCCAACGCCGTTCCGCGGGAGGCGGCCCGGTTCGAGCCCGCTCATCCTGGCGCGCCGCCAGGCGGTGGCGATGGTCTCCGGCTGTGGCGCCGGAGCCCTGCCGGTGGTCAGGATGTCACCGGGGCGACGCAGAGTGGCTGGTGTGCACGGCTCCATCGTCCGGCTCGGCGGACGGTATGGCAATGCGCGGATCGGCCGGCAGCCGGAGCAGAACGTCAACTACATGAACGCCCAATCCATCATTGCCTGATTGCGGCGGGCGCACCGTCGGCCACGGGGCCCGGGCGGCCCGCGCTGGCGAACACACACCCAGCTCGCCGATTAGGCTGGGTGTCCGGTGGGTACAGCGTTGACACCGTTCCTGTAATCCAGGATCTACTCGTAGGAGATATATGCGTTGGCGGCTGCCGAATCGGGCGATGGCGGGCACGGCACTCGTCTGTGCGGCGCTGCTGACCAGCGGTTGTCAAGCCCAGTCCTGGGGTTCACCGCCTGCCGCCGAGAACACCCCGCAGGCACCGATCGCCCCGCAGTCCACCCCTCCGGCGCCACCCGAGGCCCCACCTGCCCGGCCGCCTGCGTCCTTCGCCGGCCTCGAGGCCCGCGTCCAGCAGGCCACCGCGGACGCCGCGACGTCCGGTGCCGACATCACGGCGGTGGTGCTCGACCGCAACACCGGCGAGATCGCGTCGAGCGGGGCCAATCAGTCCTTCCCGATCGCGTCGGTGGTGAAGCTGTTCATCGCCGACGACCTGCTGCTGCAGGAATCGGAGGGCAAGACCACACTCTCGGCTGCCGACCGCGCATCACTGGACGCCATGCTGCGCTCCTCCGATGACAGCGCGGCCCAGAACTTCTGGGACCGCAGCGGCGGCAACGCCGTCATCGCCCGCGTCAAGGCGCGCTACGGCCTGGCGGGCACGACAGCGCCCTACAACGGGCGTTGGGACGTGACCACAAGCACCGCAAGTGATCTCGTCCGTTACTACGACATGTTGCTGAACGGCAGCGGTGGGCTGCCACGCGAACAGGCCAACATCATCGTCGGCGACCTCGCGCAGTCCACACCCACCGGAAACGACGGTTACCCGCAGCGGTTCGGCATTCCCGAGGGCCTCTACGCCGAGCCGGTGGCGGTCAAGCAGGGCTGGTTCTGCTGCTGGAGCGGCCCCAACCAGTTGCACGTGTCCACCGGTGTCATCGGAGCCGACCGCCGCTACGTGATGGCGATCAGCTCGCTGGACCCCACCAGCGAGGCCGCAGCGCGGGCGAACATCACCGAGGCCGTCAAGACGATGTTCCCGGGCGGCACAATCTAGCCGGCAGCCGACGCGGCGATATCGGCGGCGCTGATACCGGACAGATCGGGCACGTTCTGCATGAGCTCGATCCGGGTGCCGTCGGGGTCGGTCAGGTAGATGAAACGGCCCGACGTCGGGTCGGCGATGTCGCCCAGCACGGTGCGCGTCGACTCCACCAACGCCCCGCCCGCGGCGAGGATGGCCTCCGTCAGACCGTCGACATCCTCGACCCGGAACGACAGATGGGTGAACCCGAGTTCCGTCATCGGTTTGCGCTCCCCCGATCCGGTGATCGGGACGTCGACCCACTGCAACAACTCGATCCGGATGTCATCGCGGATGAGCATCGCGGAACGGAATCGGCCCTCCTGCTCCATGGTCGCGGCGACCTCGTTGTTGTCGAAGTCGAGCTGATAGAGCTGCGCGAACCCGAACACCTCGGTGTAGAAGCGGATCGAACGGTCGAGATCGGTGACGCCGATGCCGATATGCGAGAAGCCCTGGATCATGGTTCGGAGTGTGACATGGGACTTCGCCTGGTTCGTGTCTATTCGGGGAACAACGGCAGGGCCAGGCTCTCCGCCCGACAAGTCTGGAGGCAAACCCCGGCGCCGGCTCTCCCCCGGTGATAGCGGTCCGGAGCCGCTGGTCGGCGCAGGTCATCGCCACTTGTCGGTGGGTGGGTGCACCATGGAGGATGTGCCCGCCAAGACCGACCCGCTGGCCCGGTTCAGCCCGCTGACCCGGGACTGGTTTCGCGGCACCTTCCCCGCCCCGACCGCGGCCCAGGAGCAGGCGTGGGCGGCGATCGCCGACGGGGACAACACGTTGGTGGTGGCGCCCACCGGATCGGGTAAGACGCTCGCGGCGTTCCTGTGGGCCATCGACGACCTGGCCCAGAATCCCTCCGAACCGTCCGGCACATCCAAGCCGGGCACCCGGGTGCTCTACGTCTCACCGCTCAAGGCGCTGGCCGTCGACGTCGAACGCAACCTGCGCACCCCGCTGACCGGGCTGGCCCGGATGGCCGAGCGCGCCGAGGTCGCCGCGCCGGCGATCACGGTGGGCGTCCGTTCCGGGGACACCACGCCCAAGGACCGTCGCGACCTGATCACCAGGCCGCCGGACATCCTGATCACCACCCCCGAATCTCTGTTCCTGATGCTGACCTCGGCTGCACGCGACACCTTGGCCGACGTCCGAACCGTCATCATCGATGAGGTGCACGCCGTAGCTGCCACCAAACGTGGTGCGCATCTGGCGGTTTCACTGGAGCGCCTCGACGCGCTGCTACCCCGGCCCGCCCAGCGGATCGGCCTGTCGGCGACGGTGCGCCCCGCCGAGGAGGTCGCCCGCTTCCTGGCCGGCTCGGCACCCACCACCATCGTCGCTCCCCCGGCGGACAAGACCTTCGAACTCCAGGTTCAGGTCCCGGTGCCGGATATGACGAATCTGACCGATGGCTCCATCTGGCCCGATGTCGAGGAGCGCATCGTCGACCTGATCGAGGCCCACCACTCCTCGATCGTGTTCACCAACTCCCGGCGCCTCGCCGAGCGGCTCACCTCTCGGCTCAACGAGATTCACGCCGAACGCACCGGTGTCGAACTGCCCACCGGCCACAACACGAAGGTGGCCGGCGGTGCGCCGGCCCACGTGATGGCCAGTGGGCAGAGCTTCGGCGCCCCGACGGTGCTGGCCAAGGCGCACCACGGTTCGGTGAGCAAGGAACAGCGCGCGCTGGTCGAGGATGATCTGAAGAGTGGGCGCCTCAAAGCCGTCGTCGCCACCTCCAGTTTGGAACTCGGTATCGACATGGGCGCGGTGGACCTCGTCATCCAGGTGTCGGCGCCGCCGTCGGTGGCCAGCGGCCTGCAGCGGGTCGGCCGGGCGGGCCATCAGGTCGGTGAGATATCCCAGGGTGTGCTCTTCCCGAAGCATCGCATTGACCTGATCGACTGTGCGGTCACCGTGGAACGGATGCGCGCCGGCCAGATCGAGACCATGCGGGTACCCGCCAATCCGCTCGATGTACTCGCCCAGCACACCGTCGCCGCCGCGGCGTTGGAACCCCTGGACGCCGACGCCTGGTTCGATACGGTGCGTCGCAGTGCGCCGTTTGCGACGTTGCCGCGCAGCGCATTCGAGGCGACGCTCGATCTGCTGTCCGGCAAGTACCCGTCCACGGAGTTCGCCGAACTACGCCCGAGGCTGGTCTATGACCGAGATGCCGGATCGCTCATCGCCCGGCCCGGCGCGCAGCGGCTGGCCGTCACGTCCGGTGGCGCCATCCCCGACCGTGGCATGTTCACCGTGTACCTGGCCACCGAGTCCGAGAAGCCCTCGCGGGTCGGTGAACTCGATGAAGAGATGGTGTACGAGTCACGTCCCGGTGATGTGATCTCGCTGGGAGCCACCAGTTGGCGCATCACCGAAATCACCCACGACCGGGTTCTGGTGGTCCCCGCGCCCGGGCTGCCCGCCCGCCTGCCGTTCTGGCGTGGCGACAGTGTCGGCCGACCCGCCGAACTGGGCGAGGCCGTCGGCGCGTTCACCGGCGAGCTCGCCCAGCTGGGACCCGAGGAGTTCCGGGCACGGTGCCAGGCAACCGGATTCGACGAGTGGGCAACCGACAACCTGTGGCAGCTGCTCGATGAGCAACGCCAATCCACCGGAGCGGTGCCCAGTGACACCACCCTGATCGTGGAACGCTTTCACGACGAGTTGGGCGACTGGCGGGTGATCCTGCACTCCCCCTACGGCCTTCGGGTGCACGGGCCGCTCGCACTCGCGGTCGGACGGCGGCTGCGGGAACGCTACGGCATCGACGAAAAGCCGACGGCTTCCGATGACGGCATCATCGTTCGACTCCCCGACGGCGGTGAAGACCCGCCGGGGGCAGACCTTTTCGTCTTCGACACCGACGAGCTCGAACCCATCGTCACCGATGAGGTCGGCGGCTCGGCGTTGTTCGCGTCGCGGTTCCGCGAATGCGCCGCGCGCGCCCTGCTGTTGCCGCGGCG
>JBPPMV010000261.1:0-12173 GCA_051306235.1 Mycobacterium sp.
CGGCGGTGTCGTACATGGTGAAGTCGGCGTCCAGGAGGGCTTTGACCGAGGCGGCGCGGTCGGACAGGGCGTGGGCCACCGTGTCCCGACCCGTCACCGCATCACCAACCATGACTCGAACACTAGTTCGACTCACCGACAAAAACGGCCGGAATGTGACCCCTGCGATCAATGAGTCCAAAGAAAATTCTGTGACTTAGTTGTCGCTCGAAAGTCGCTCTGAGGCGGGCACTTTCGCACCCAAGACTCTCAGGGCGGGCGCCGCATTTCGCGTCGACCCCACGGATCAGCTTTGCACGTCGGAGAGCGCGGTGCGCAGACCACGGGAACCGACTGGTTAACCTGACGCATGCCCGCGGAAACGGCGATCCACTTCTTCCTCCAGCTCACCGTCATCCTTGCGGCGTGCAAGCTTGCCGGAATAGCTGCCCAACGCGTGGGGCAGCCGGCGGTCGTCGGTGAGATGATCGCCGGCGTCGTACTCGGTCCCTCGCTGTTCGGACGGATAGCCCCCGATCTGCAGAACCATCTGTTCCCGACCGGCACGTCGAACCTCGTGCTCTACACGGTTGCGCAGCTCGGACTGGTGCTCTACATGTTCATCATCGGGTTGAACTTCGACGTCGACCATGTCCGGCAGCGGGCCGGAACCGCGGCCGCGGTGTCCATCACCGGCACGGTTGCGCCGTTGGCGATCGGCGCGTTGGCTGCCATACCGCTGCTGAGCGCAGGCGGATTCTTCGGGGACAACGTGACGCTCGGGATGGCCATGATGTTCCTGGGGGCCTCGATCGCCATCACCGCCTTCCCCATGCTCGCCCGGATCATCTTCGAAAAGAAGCTGACCGGAACCTCTTTGGGCACCCTGGCGCTGGCGTGCGGCGCGACGGCAGATGCCGTCTCGTGGTGCATCCTGGCGGCAGTGCTGGCCATCCACCGCAACAGCCCGATGCTGGCCGTCATCGCGATCGGTGGCGGTCTGCTCTACACCCTGGTGCTGCTGACCATCGGTCGACGCGGCCTGCAGCCATTGGGCAGGATGGCCGAAGAGAACCAGGGCGTCTCGCCGTCGATGCTCAGTACCGTGCTGATCTTGTTGATGGCCTGCGCATGGCTCACCGACATCATCGGCATCTACGCGATCTTCGGGGCCTTCCTGCTCGGTGTGGCGATGCCGTCGGGATTCTTCGCCACGAATCTCACCGACAAACTGGAACCGCTCACCACCAAGCTGTTGTTGCCGCTGTTCTTCGTCTACTCCGGTCTGAACACGCAAATCGGGCTGGTGAACACGCCGGCACTGTGGGCGGTGACGCTGGGTCTCGTCGTCGTCGCCATCGTGGGCAAGGGCGTCGCGTGCGCGGTGGCCGCGCGGCTCAGCCGGGTACCGCTGCGTGAGTCGGTGGCGCTGGGTGCCTTGATGAATGCGCGCGGGCTCATCGAACTCATCCTGCTCAACATCGGGCTCGAAGCCGGGATCATCACGCCCACCCTGTTCACGATCATGGTGATCGTGGCGGTGGTCACCACACTGATGACCTCACCGATCTTCGAGTGGGTCTACGGACGCCATCGGCGGACAGTGGAGAACAGGTAGTGCGCGGCCCGGCCCCCTGTCGTTTCTGGGCTGCACCCCACTCATAGTGGGTATGTTGGCGTTATGCGGCCCCAACTCTCGCGACTCGATGCGCAGGCCCGGGCGGCCCTCGCGCGCAAGATCAGAAGCCAACTGCCCACGGCTGAGGCCCCGCCGGCCCCGCCGACTGACCACGATGTCGCGATCGCCGGTGGTGGTATCGCCGCCATGGCACTGGCGTTGGAGATCCGTCACGCACGGCCGCAGACCCGCGTCCTGATCATCGAGCCGAACACCCATCCGGTCCCGGAGATGACCCACACGGTCGGTGAGTCGACGGTCGAGGTGTCCGCGCATTACCTGCGGGACCGGCTGGGTCTGGGCGAGCACCTGAGCACGTCGCATATCCGGAAAATGGGTCTCCGGATGTTCTTCTCGCACGGCCGCAACAGCGATATCGCGTCCCGGATGGAGCTGGGAGGTTCGACGTTCGTCCCGCTGGCCACGTATCAGATCGATCGGGGGCGCCTGGAGAACGAGTTGCACACCCGCTGTCTGGCAGCGGGAATCGCCATCCGGCGTGGTCGCGTGGCATCCGTCGACGTCGGCTCTGATGGCAGATCGCACACGGTGTCTTTTCAGACCGATGAACACCGCACGGACATCACAGCCAGGTGGGTGGTTGACGCGTCCGGACGGAACCGGATGTTGCCGCGGCAACTGAACCTCAAACAGCCCAACGAGCACCACTGCAACGCGGCATGGCTGCGGGTGGCCACCGAGATCGATGTCAATGGATGGAGCGACGACCCCGACTTTCACAGTCGTCTCGTCGAGGGCAACCGGGCCATGTCGACCAACCATCTGATGGGGGAGGGCTACTGGGTCTGGCTGATCCGACTGGGTTCCGGAGCCACCAGCGTCGGTATCGTCGCCGATCCCGCGCTGCACCCATTCGATGAGTTCAACACGCTGCCCAAAGCCACGGCCTGGTTGCGCGAACACGAACCGCAATGTGCGGCGGTGCTGGCCGAGCATGAGCATCAGATCAGGGACTTCCGGGTCATGAAGAAGTACAGCCACGGCGCCACCAAGATCTTCGACGGTGCCGATCGCTGGTGTCTCACCGGCGATGCCGGTGTGTTCCTGGATCCGCTGTACTCCTCGGGCCTGGACCTGGTGGCTATCGGCAACGGCCTCATCACCGACATGGTCACCCGCGACCTCGACGGCGAGAATGTAGCGGCCCGCGCCCAGATCAGCGACACACTGTTCCGGTCGCTCACCGAGATGTGGTTGGCCATCTACCAGGACCAGTACAGACTGATGGGAACGCCTGCGGTGATGTCGGCGAAGGTCGTCTGGGATATCGCGTTCTACTGGGGATTCATCGGACTGCTCTACATGAACGACCGGTTCGTCCGAATCGCTGACGACCCGGAATTCGTTCCCCAGTTGCAGGGCCTCATCGCACTCAGCAACCGGGTTCAGCGCTTCTTCCGCGAATGGGCTGCGCTGGAGGGCCGTGAGCCCGGGGCCGAAATGGCAACGGTGCCCTTCATGGACCTGTATGCGCCACTGAACTTCATGGTGTCGCTGCATACCGCGATGGTGGAGCCCAGTCCGAATTTCGGCGCTCAGTTCGACGCCAATGCCCGGTTGCTGCACCAGATTGCGGGTCAGCTTGTCGAGACGGTGCTGGCGGCAAAAGCCGTGGTGTTCGAGGACGATGAGGTCATGCGCCAGGTGCAGACCTGGCAACGGGATCCGTTGCTACGTGAATTGCGGGCGATCTATCGCCGGGAGCAGGAGACCGGTCCCATCAGCCCTGACTGGATCCTCACCGGGTCACCGGTCCTGCAGTCGAACTGAATCCTTCTGACGTCGCACGAAATTCAACGGTCCGGGTTCCCATCCATTGCGGCCGCGGCTACGAATAAACCGCGAAGTGTGTAGCGCGACGAGAAAGTGCCGATGCCCGTGACCGACCCCTTGCACACAAACCGTGAACCGCTCGCGATCGTCGGGGTGGGATGCAAATTCCCTGGCGGGGCCGATTCGGCCCAAACCTACTGGCAGTTGCTGTGTGACGCGGTGGACGCGACCGGGGACGTTCCCGCGTCACGCTGGAACGCCGACCGGTACCACGACCCCAATCCGGCGAAGATGGGCAAGGTCGCCACTCGCCGAGGCGGATTCCTGCCCGAGGTCGACCAATTCGACCCGCAGTTCTTCGGGATCTCACCGCGCGAGGCCCACTCCCTCGATCCCCAGCAGCGCCTGCTGCTGGAGGTCACCTGGCAGGCGTTCGAAGATGGCGGGATACCCGTCGACCGGCTGGCGGGCACCGACGTCGGAGTCTTCATCGGTGGGTTCACCCTCGACTATCAGCTCCTGCAGAATCAGGGCCGCAGCAGTCGGTACCGGTTCAAGGCCCACTCGGCCACCGGGATGATGATGACGATGCTGGCGAACCGCATCTCGCACGCATTCGACTTTCGCGGCCCGAGCATGACGATCGACACGGCCTGCTCCAGCTCGCTGGTTGCGGTGCACCTCGCGGCGCAGAGCATCTGGAACGGTGACAGTGCCGTGGCGCTCGCCGGCGGCGTCAACCTCATGCTCGGGCCCAATACCGCCATCGCGGAGTCGCGGAGCGGATTCCTCAGCCCCGAGGGGCGGAGCAAGGCCTTCGACGAGTCCGCCGACGGCTACGCCCGGGGCGAAGGCGGCGCCGTCGTCGTCATCAAGGCGCTGGCACAGGCACTGGTCGACGGTGACGATATCTACGCCCAGATTCTCGGAACCGCCGTCTCGCAGGACGGGCATACCGACGGGATCACCGTGCCGCGCGAAGAGGCACAGGAAGCGGCGATCAGAACGGCGCTCCAGCGGGCCGGCGTCGATCCCGCCCAGGTCGGTTACGTAGAGGCACACGGCACCGGTACGCCGGTCGGCGATCCCATCGAGATGCGGGCCTTGGCGAACGCGCTGACCACAGACCGGGCCCCCGAACATCCGTTGCTGATCGGATCGGTGAAGACCAATATCGGTCACCTCGAAGCAGGTGCCGGTGTGGCCGGGTTGATCAAGGCGGCACTGGTCGTCAAACATGGCTACATTCCGGCCAACCTGCATCTCCAGAACCCGACCAAGCACGTCTCGGTCGCCGATCTCAAACTCGACATCCCCGCCGCGGGAAGGCCATTCCCCGACACCGACCGCCGGGTGGCCGGCGTCAACTCGTTCGGTTTCGGGGGCACCAACGCCCATGTGGTGCTGGCCCAACCGCCCGGCGTGCACCAGAACACCTCCGATGACGCCGAAGCGCCACCACTGACCCTGCTGCCGATCTCGGCTCGCAGTGAGCAGGCTCTGGTCGCGACGGCCGCCCGATTGGCCGATCACCTGGACAGCCGCCCCGATATCGGCTTGACCGATCTGGTGTACACCCTGGCCCAACGGCGCGCGCACCTCAGCCATCGGCACACCTTGATCGCCGAGGACATCGCCGATGCCCGCGGACAACTCCGCGCCGTCGGCAACGGAGGCGAGATCACCACGGGCCGAACGTCATCCACGCCGCCCAAACTGGCGTTCGTCTGCACCGGTATGGGTCCGCAGTGGTGGAAGATGTGCCGGGGACTGCTCGACGTGTTTCCCGTGTTCACCGACAGCATCCTGCGCAGCAGCCGAGAACTGTCCAAGCATGCGGACTGGTCCCTGATCGAGGAACTGCGACGCGACGAATCGTCTTCTCGGATGGCCGAAACGGAGTTCGCCCAGCCCGCCAACTTCGCCATCCAGGTGGCGCTGGCCGCACAGCTCGCTCACTTCGGCATCACCCCGGATGCCGTGATCGGGCACAGCGCAGGCGAAGTCGCCGCACACCACCTCGCCGGTCTACTCTCCTTCGAACGTGCCGTCGAGGTGATCTATCACCGCAGCCGCCTGCAACAGCGCACCAGCGGACAGGGCCGGATGCTGGCGGTGGGTCTGGACGCAGACACCCTCATGCAGACGATCGACGAGAAGATGCTCGACGAGTTCGGCCGCCGGGTGTCGGTCGCCGCCATCAACAGCCCATCGGCGGTGACCGTCGCCGGCGACAGTGACGTCCTTGAGGACATCGCCCGTCAACTCGACGAGGCGCAGATCTTCAACCGGTACCTTGCGGTGAAAGTGCCGTACCACACCCACTACATGGACGCCGTCAAGGACGAGCTCTACGGCGCCCTGTCTGGTCTGTCGTCGGAACCCGGGATTCTGCCGCTCTATTCGACGGTCACCGGGGAACTGCTGGCCGGATACGGCGCCGGTGCGGCGTACTGGTGGCAGAACACCCGGGCCACCGTGCTGTTCGAACCGGCGCTGCGCCGGATGCTGGACGACGGCTATACCCAGTTCGTCGAACTCGGACCTCACCCCGTGCTGGCCGCATCGATCCTGGAAATCGCGGGTGCACAGCGGGTTTCGGTGACACCTTCACAGCGCCGTGAGGACGATGACGCTCGCACGCTGCTGAACTGTCTCGGGGCCCTACACAGTGCGGGCCACGACGTCGCGTGGGATCGTGTGCACCCACGCGGTGCTGCACGCCTGGTGGACATCCCCAGCTATCCCTGGCAGACCAAGCGCTACTGGTATGACAACTACGAGGTCGACGAGGCGCTGTTCTACCGGCCGGTGCATCCGCTGCTCGGCCAGCCGGTCCGCGGGGTGCATCCGACGTGGGAGGTCGAGATCAGCACCGCCACCCACGAATTCCTTGCCGATCACCGTGTCCAGGGCAGTGTGGTGGTGCCCGGCGCGGTGTACGTCGAGATGGCGCTGGCCGCAGGCCGGGAGACTTACGGATCCGAGCACGGTGTCGACAACCTGGTGCTCCATCGCGCCGTCATCCTGGACGACACCTGTGATCCCGTCATCCGGACCACCCTCAACAAGGACGACGGCACACTGGAATTCGCATCGTTCACGGCCACCTCCGACGGCGATCTGAAGTCGACGATCACCGCGACTGCAGAACTCACCGCGCTGCAGGTGGCGGCGACCGGCGGCGACTTCGCGGTTGCGGGGCCGAGCACCGGGATGGACGGGGGCGAGTTCTACCGGCGCACCGCCGATCTCGGGTTCGACTACGGCGATGCCTTCAGATCGGTATCCGGTGTGACGGCCGGTCACGACTGGGCAGTCGCCGAGCTGACGGTGCCCGTCGCGATCGCCGATGAGGTCGGAGACTACCGATTCCACCCGGCCCTCATCGACGGCGCCTTTCAAACCCTTTTCGGCGCACCGTTCTCCGGGCAGGAGGAGAATGAGGATCCCTATCTGCCCACCCGCATCCGGCACTGCGCCGTCTACGGACCGCCCGCTGCGAACATGACGGTGCAGGTGCGGGTGGTGTCGGCGACCAGAGACGCCGTCGAATGCGATATCTCCATCACCGATCCCCAGGGTGGTGTGCTCGCCGTCTTCGACGGATTCACCGTGCAGTCGCTGAGTTCGTCCTCCCGAATGTCGGTGGAGCACATCGACAAGGGGCTCTACGAGCTGCAGTGGTCCGAGCTGCCCGCCGATATGACAGCGGACGGCACCGCAACGGAGGACGCCGTCGAGACCGCCCCTGCGAGCTGGCTGGTCCTGGTCGACGGATCAGGGGTCGGACAGACGCTCGCCGAGGAGATGCGATCCCGCGGACACCACGTGGACACCGTGGCCTACGCGGCCGACGGTATCGACTGGAGCGCGCTGATCAACCGAAGTGCCCGCAGTGACCGTGGCCTCGCCGGCATCATCGACTGCTGGCCGCTGGACATGGATATCCGTTCAGATACCGACGCAGCCGATTCCGACGAGCTCGGACCGTTCACGGTTATTCGGCTGGCGAAGGCCCTGGCCGAGTTGAGCGCGGTCAAGCCCCGGCTGTTCCTGGTGACCGCCAACTCGCAGGCGACGCCCGGCAGCATGGTGACCGGTGTCGACCAGGCCGCGATGTGGGGTCTGGGCCGGGTCATCGGGCATCAGGAGCTCGCCGAATATTGGGGCGGTCTCATCGATGTCGATGGGGCCGACAGCCATGCGGATATCGCCGTCCGTATCAGTGACCACGTGCTCGGCGACACGGCCGAGGACCAGATTGCGCTCCGGGGGGCCAAGACGTTCGTGCCCAGGCTCCGGTTGTGCAAGGACCTGACCCACCCGTTCCCCACCAAGCTCTCCGCCGATGCGACGTACCTCGTCACCGGTGGTGCGGGTGCACTCGGCCGGGTCGTGGCCGGTTATCTCGCCGAACGCGGCGCGCGCCACATCACCCTTCTCGGGCGGACTCCCGTTCCGCCACGAACCGAGTGGGCCGCGCTGACCGACGGCGATCCGCATTTCGAGACCGTCGCGGCACTCCGGCTGATCGAGCGCCTCGGTGCTCAGATCGACACGGCCAGTGTTGATGTCACGGATTCCGCGGCCGTGACCGACTGGCTTACCGGCCACCAGGCTCGCGGTGGGCGGCCGGTTCGCGGCATCGTCCACGCCGCCGGTTCGGTGCGCGACCAACTGCTCGTCACCATGAGCGAGGACGATTACGCGAAGGTGACCGCGCCCAAGATCACCGGCACCCGGGTGCTGCATCACGCATTCCGCGGCCAGAAGCTGGACTTCTTCGTCATGTTCGGATCAGCGGGCTCGACCATCGCGGCACCCGGCCAGGGAAACTACGCCGCCGCCAACGCATTCCTGGACGCTTTCGCCGATCACCTTCGGGGGCAGGGACTCCCGGCCCTGACCATCGGCTGGGGGCCGTGGTCGGTGGGAATGGTCGAAGAGCTCAAGTTGGAAAAGATCTACGCACAGCGCGGGATCGAGCTCATCACGCCCGCGGTCGGTGCCCGGATCCTGGACCGGCTCATCAATCAGAAGGTGTCCAGCGTCGTGGCGATCACCGTCGACTGGAACCGGGCCCGCCAGGCGGGCATGGGTGGACCGCTGCCGCCGATGTTCGCCGACCTCGAATCCGTCGATCCCGCCATGATGCTCGACGATATGGGTTCGTCGATCCTCGACGTACTCGCCGAGACGCCGGAAGCCGGCCGCGCCGCGCTCATCACCGAACGTGTCCAGCAGGTCGTCGCCGAGGTGTTCGATTGCAGCGTCGGCGATATCGAGCCCGGTGACATGCTGGATGACATCGGGTTGGACTCGATGATGGCCATGGAGTTCCGGGTCCGCGTCAACGCGACCTTCTCGATCGACGTGCCCGTCCTGGAGATACTGCGCGGCGTCAGCGTGAACTCGCTGTCCGATCGGATACTCGACGAGTTGCACACGATTCACGGTGCGGCGCCGGTCCCGGACGATATCGCCGACGACCAGACCGCAGGCGACGATGATGTCGACGTTCTCCTGGACGAACTGTCCGAGTCCGAACTACGGGCTCTGCTGGCCGAACTCGAGGCCGACAGTGACGAACCGGATGCCGAGTCGGAAGCGGCACCGGATGCCGGAACGGCGCAGCGGTGAGCGATGCGGCTTCGTCCTCGGCGGTACAGGTGCGGGGTTTGGCCAAATCGTACGGCGCGGTCCGGGCGGTACGGGATCTCGACCTTGACGTCGGATACGGGGAGATCTTCGCCATTCTCGGCCCGAACGGCGCCGGCAAGTCGACGACCGTCGAGATCCTGGAAGGAAACCGCAGGCGTGACACCGGCCAGGTGACGGTACTCGGTGCGGACCCCGGAACCGCGGGACGACAGTGGCGCGCCCGGATCGGCATCGTTCTCCAGGAAGTCAGCGATGCCGGAATGCTCACCGTCGGCGAAACCGTGCGGATGTTCAGTAGTTGTTACGGTGCGGCCCGGGACCCGGCGGAGGTACTGGAATTGGTCGGCCTCGCTCCCGTCGTCGACCGGAGGGTCCGGAGTCTGTCCGGCGGCCAACGTCGCCGCCTCGATGTCGCCCTCGGAATCGTCGGCAAGCCCGAGCTCCTGTTCCTCGACGAGCCGACCACCGGATTCGATCCCGAGGCCCGGCAACAGTTCTGGGAGCTCATCAGGCTGCTCGCGGGTGACGGTACGACCATCGTGATGACGACCCACTACCTCGAAGAGGCCGCCGCGCTGGCGGACCGGGTCGCGGTCGTCGCCGGGGGAACGGTGGTCGCGGTGGACTCGCCGGCCAGGCTGATCGAGCATGTGGACACCGCTGCGACCGTCCGCTGGCTGGAGGGTGGCCGGGAGCGGGTGGAAAGGACAACCACGCCCACCGAACTCATCCGGCAGCTCAGCGGTGGCGGTGCCGAACTGGAACGCCTGACGGTCACGCGCCCGACACTCGAGGACGCCTATCTGCAGCTGATCGGACACTCGTGAGTACCGCCCAGCACACCCGGGCGCCGATTCCGTCGGTGGTGCGGATCGGATTCTCCCGGGTCATCCCGGAACTGAAGATGTTCTACCGCAGGCCCGAGCAGGTGGTGCTGACCTTCTCGATGCCTGCGGTGATCTGTCTGCTGCTGGGCTCGATATTCTCGGCGAAGCTGCCCTACGGGAACGTCAGCACCGGTTCGGTCATCGCGGCCAGCATGCTCGCCTACGGAATCCTGTCGACGTCTTTTGTGAATCTGGGCATCAGCATCGCGGCTGACCGGGAGACCGGAGCCCTGCGCCGTCTGCGTGGGACGCCCACGACTGCAACGTCCTATTTCATCGGCAAGATCATGCTGGTGACCGTCGTCAGCCTGGCGGAGGCTGTGCTGCTGCTGGCGGTGGGGGTGCTCGCCTTCGGACTTCGGCTTCCCACCGACGTTTTCGGCTGGTTCACCCTGACCTGGGTGTTCCTGCTGGGTGTCATCAGCTGCTCGCTACTGGGCGTGCTCATCAGCAATATCGCCAGCAGTGCGGTTTCGGCCGCCGCCCTCACCAACGGTCCCGCGGTCGGTCTGCAGTTCGTGTCGGGGACCTACGTGCCGATCATGGTGCTCCCGACGTGGATGCTGGTGATCGGCTCGTTGTTCCCGGTCAAATGGATGGCGCAGGGCTTCAGATCGGTGCTGCTACCGCCCGAGATGGCCGCCATCGAACCCGCGGGCACCTGGGAACATTGGCGGATCTTCTTCGTGCTGGCGGCGTGGAGTATCGGTGGTCTGATCGGTTGTCTCACCGTCTTCCGGTGGTCGGAAACCCGCTGACTGGCTTCAGAACTGCTCGCGGATGAACGCCAGCAATCGTCGGCTCGCGGGGGTGACCGCCGTCGGTGACCAGGCCAACGCGATATCGCGCTGGTAGCCGGTCGGGGTCAGTGCGATCTCGACGGTGTTCGGTGCGCTGCGGTCGTCGTGGGGTAGCAGGGCGATGCCGAGGCCGCGGCCGATCAGCTCGTGGATGGTCGCGAACTCGGTGATCTCCAGGGTCACCGCGGGGGTGAAACCGGCTGCCGAGCACCATGTCTCGGTCAGCTGGCGCAGGTTGTAGCTCGTCGGGTTGGCGATGAACGCCTCGTCGCGCAATTCGGCCAACCGCAGTCGGCGCCGCGTCGCCAGTCGATGCGTCGTGGGCAGCACCGCATGAATGGTCTGGGACCCGATCACGGTGTGGCGCACCTGTGCGGACGGCGGGATCATCACCGCCACATCCAGCTCACCGGTGGCCAGGTCCGCGTTCAGCTGTGACCCGTGCGCCTGCTTGATCTGCAGCCGGATACCGGGCGCGCGGCGGTGGAAATCGGCGATGAGCGTGGGCAGGCGGCCGGTGCCCATCGTCAACGGGAAGCCGAATCGCACGATCCCGTGGTCGGCGTCGGCCTCTCCGGCGATCGACTCGATGGTGGCTTCCAGTGTATGCAACGGGTCGCGCGCGCGTTCGGCGAGCCGGATGGCGGCCGGCGTCAACCGGACGGCGCGGCCGTCCTGGATGAGCAGGCGCACCCCGACTGTCTTCTCCAAGGAATGGATCCGCCTGCTCATCGAGGACTGCGGGATTCCCAGGCTGTCGGCGGCCTGGGTCATGTGTCCACCGTGCCTCGCCAGTTCGTCCAGGGCCCGCAACTGCGGCGCCAGCTGACCCATCCATCGATCCATATACGGATGATAATCGCCAGAACATTCATTGGACGGATAGAAATCTCCGGTCCATCGTGGAGTCATGAACGAGCAGAGAGCAGCCGACGTCGTCCTGATCGGCGGCGGCATCATGTCGGCGACCCTGGGCGCCATGCTGTCCGAGCTGGAACCGCACTGGCGGATCGTCATCGTCGAACGCGCCGCCGCGGTGGCCACCGAGAGCAGTCAGGCCTGGAACAATGCCGGCACCGGCCATTCCGGGTACTGCGAGCTGAACTACATGCCCGATCCCGCCGACGGTTCCGCGGCGGCCGAGATCGCCGAACAGTTCGCGCTCTCGCGGCGGTGGTGGGACCACCTGGTGGCCGACGGTCGGCTCGACCCCTCGACCTTCCTGCACACCGCACCGCATATGGACGTGGTGTTCGGCGAACGCGATATCACCTACCTGCGCCGACGTTTCGAGACGCTGCGCGCCGATCCATTGTTCGACGGACTCGAATACACCGAGGATCCGGCCATCATCGCCGACTGGGCACCGTT
>JBPPMV010000262.1:0-7546 GCA_051306235.1 Mycobacterium sp.
TTGTGGGCCGGTATGACGACGCACAGCTCGCTCATCACCGCGGGAGCGCAGGTCTGCGGAAACTTCTGGGCAGTGATCACAATTCCCCTATCGCCGGGAACAACCAGGAGGGCGACAGGCTGCACCCAAAGTCGGGGATAGCCGAAATGGGGCTAGTTGAAACGTTTTTTACCCACGAAACGAGTCAGGGGACAGTCCTTGCGGACTGTCCCCTGAACCCGAGAAAGAATCTAGTCCTGCTCGGCCTTCTGACGGGCCTCGTTGGCTTCGGCAGCACCGCGTGCGGCTTCGGCTTCGGCCTCTTTCTTGGCCACGTCACGCTGCGCGTCGGCCTTGTCCTGCTGGGCTTCGCCCTCGCGACGGAGGCCGTCGTTACCGGTGACGGCGCCTGCCGCCTCCTTCACCTTGCCCTTGACGCCTTCGACGACGCCCGAGATGCCTTCGCTGGCACCATTGCTATCAGCCATGTTGGGCTCCTTTTCGGTTGGTGGATGGTGCGCTGGTTACTTCTGTCGCACCGTGGACTGCCCGTTGGCAATCGCTTCGTCTCCACGCAGTGGGTTCCCGAGTCAGCGGTATCGAAACATGATTGCGCGAGTGGGCTGTGCCACTGTTCGTCTATTGGCTGCTCAGCTCGACGAGCAGCTGCTCGTAGCCGTCCAGCATCCGGGCGATGCTCAGTCGGCGGCGCGCATCGGCGGCGACCACCTCTCGGTCCATCCCTGAGGCGTCCTGCATGGCTGCTGCCAGCTCGGGGGCCCCGCCGATCACCAGGCGCCCGCCGGATGTGCCCACCACCTCGGGGAGCCCGCCGCGCCGAAGACCGGCCACCGGCGTGCCGCACATCTGCGATTCGGCAGCCACCAGGCAGAACGGTTCCTCCCACAGCGGAGTGACCAGGGTGGCCCCGCTACTGCCGTACAGCTGGGCCAATTCGGCCCCGCGCAGCGTGCCGACGTATTCGACGGTGCTGCCCAGCAGCGGGCGCAGCACGGTGTCGAACCACGCCGGGTCGCTGACAGGTCCGGCCAGCCGCAGTCGCCGGCCCGCCCGCTGCGCCGCGTCCACAGCGATATCGGCGCCCTTCTCTGGGGTCAGCCGGCCGACCCAGGCGAGATCCTCACCTCCGGGTCCAGCCGGAAATGCCTCGGGGTCGACACCGTTGTGGATGAGCCGGGCCTTGACCAGAGTGGTCCATTGCCGGCGCAGCGCGTCGCTGACGGCGACGAAATGTCCGCTGCCGCCGGCCAGCCAGGCGCCGACCTCCATCCACGGAAAAGGCGGGGTGTGCAGGGTGGTCACCATCGGCGCGCTCAGCGCGGGACTCAGGGCCAGCGGAAGCTGATGCAGACTCTGGTTGAGCACTGCATCGACATCGTTGCCCCGCAGCAGGTCTCGCATCGCGCCGAGCAGTGCGACCTGGTCGGAGAGGAACCGGGGTTCGGGCATGTTCAGGTCGCCGGAGGCGATCTCGGACAGTGCGGGCGTGTCGGCCATGAAGCGCAGCTCATCGGCCAAGGCCGGATCGGTGCCGGCGCGGGCGTGCAGCTGCACGTGGTGGCCGCGACGGCGCAACCCTGTCGCGATATCGGCGGTCAGTCGCTCCTGTCCACCCGCAAACGGTTCGCGCAGTGGATGTCTGGTTGGCGCCAGGATCGCTACCCGCATGGGGGCGGGGGTTCGGCGTATTCGTCGTACACGGACACCGGCGCACCCCAGACATCGACGAAGAGGTCGACGTCCTCATAATGCGCCCGGCGCGGCAGGTCCATCATGGCCACCGCCTGCGCTTGAACGGTAGGTCCGTCCAACGGGATCCGCTCGGTGGGGCGGCGCCAGTTGGCCACGACGATCTCGCCGTCCGGCCGCAGCCGGTGGCGGGCGGCGCGCAGGGTGGACAGCAGGTCCGGACCGTCGAGGAAGTACCCGACCTCGGACAACAGCACGAGGTCGGCGTCGACATCGGGCAGATCCGCCGGCGCGGCACCCAGCACCCACCGGACGCCGTCGGATCCGGCGCGGCCCTCGGCGACCGCGAGCGCCTTAGGGCTGGCGTCCATCGCGATGACTGCATCGGCTCGTTTGACGAGTGCTTCGGTCAATTGTCCGGTGGAACAACCGATTTCCAGAACAGTCGAATAGTGCGGCCGCCCGAGGCAGGCCAGGATCAGTTCCAGCCGTCGTCGTTCGTAGGGGGAGGTGTCCAGCCGCCACGGGTCGTCGCCGCCGTCGTCGAGCATGGCGTCGAACTGCGGTGCCACATCGGAGCGCCGGCGTGGCGCCATCACGAACGTCTCGACCCGCGCGGCGAGTTCAGGGTGATCCGGGATCGCGAGGGCTTCGGCGACGCAGTCCTCCCACACTGCCGCGGTATCCAGCTCCCGCAGCAGTCGCCGTTTGTCCTGCAGGCCGGTCAGGGTGGGTGCCAGCATGCGCAGACGGGACCACGGTGGCTCTGAGTTCGCCTGCCGGGGGGCATATTCCAGGAGAATCGATCCGCTGTCGAGCGCCGCCGCCCGGGTGCTGGGCGAGGCAGGTGCGATCACCAGGTTGTGGTCATCGAGCGATTCGAGAGAACGTGTCACGGAGACGGCGGCACCGTCCCGGACGATATCGGCCAGCGTCGCGCCGATTGCCACCTGGCCGTCCCACAAGGATTCGGCGATCAACACCACCTGTGGGCACCGGTGCAGCACCGCGGACAGATCCAGTCGGGGGACGGCGTCCCACCGCTGGTCGAGCAGCAGACCTGTCATGTCAGACGCTGTCCAACCGCGGGTAGAGCACTTCCTGGACGATCATCTGCAGCGCGGCCGCGATCGGGATGGCCACCAGTGCGCCGACGACACCCAGCAGCGAGGCGCCGATGAGGACGGCGACGATGGTGGTAAGCGCGGGCACGTGCACGGCACGGCCGATGATCCTGGGCACCAGTACATAATCCTCGATCATCTGGAAGGCGATGTAGAAGCCGATGGTAGCCAGGCAGACCGGCAGCGACACGGTCAGCGCCACCGCGCCGACGACGATTCCGGCGAGCGTGGATCCGACGATCGGCACCAGGTCGAAGATGGCCACCAGGATGGCGAGTACCAGCGGGTAGGGAACGTCGAAGGCCGTCAGCCAGATCAGGGTTGCCGCGCCGAGAAGCAGCGAGATCAGGACATTGCCCAGCACATAAGCACCGACCTTGGCGAACACCTCATCGCCGATCAGGATGGCGCGGGGACGGCGGGTGTGCGGGATCAACCGGTAGATGGTGGTCCGGATACGCGGCATATCGGCCAGGAAGTACAGGGTCAGCACGATCGCGATGAGCGAGTCGACGATGGCTTCCACCACGGCGGTCCCGGCGCTGACCACCTGATTGAGCACGGAGCCGTCGATTCCGTTGACCGCGTCGGTGATCCGCTGCTGCAGCCCGAAGCGGTCGTTGAGTCCGCCGATGAACGAGGAACGATCCTGGGCCTGCTGCAGGTACAGCGGCGCCTGGTTGACGAGTTCGGTGATCTGGGCGAACAACGGCGGAATGGCCGCGGCCGCGAACCCACCGATCCCGGCGACGAAGACCACGAAGACCAGCGCGATGGAAATCCAGCGTCGCAGACCGCGGTTCACCAGCCAGGACACCACCGGTTCGAGGCCGAGCGCGAGGAAGAACGCGACGCCGATGAGGATCAGGATCGAGGACAGCATCGACAGCATCTGGACGGCGCCGTAGGTGACGGCGACCCCGGCCGAGCCGGCCAGCCCGATGAAGAAGGGCGAGCGACGGTCAAACTTCTTACCCGGTGCCCCGAGTGGCTGCTCGGGCGAAGTCATCTCCGCCGCTTGCTGTTCCGCTTCGGCGACCGGCCCCTCGTCATCGTCGTGCGGTTGAGCCACCAGATCGTTGTGGCCATCGTCGGCCGCGGGCGTCTGGGAACCGCGGGAGGGCGTCGCTGTGGGCATGGCACCTCCAGACCGGACGAGGGCTGATAACACCGGTAAGGACCGGAACCTCCCGGGATTACCCTCGTGTCAATTTCCGAAACCCGGCAGGTCCGAAGCGCGCGGCTCACCTCAACTGAGCGATGACCTTCCCGAACGCCTCGGCGTGGCCGGCCTGGATCACCAGATAGTTGGCCCCGTAGGTATCGCGCAGCCCGCGCACCTTCTCCACCATCTCGGGCACCGACCCGGACAGCACCCCGGGCAGGGCCAGCAGCTGTTCGTCGGTCAGGTCGGGTGCGTAGCGGCGGGTCATCGCGAGGTTCGGCACACCGGAACCGTCGGTGGGAACGGCGGTGATCGCGACGTTCAACTCGATCTGGTCGAATCGGGCGCCCGCCGCGTCCCGTAGGAACGCGATGCGTTCACCGAGCGGATCCCCGGTGACTCCGACGATGTTCGCCCACTTCGCCGCCACCGTGAGAAGCCGGTCGCCGCCGCCGGCGATCATGACCGGGGCGCCGGGCACATGTTCGGCGAGGTGCTCGACCACGTGCTCGAGATACTCGATGCGCTGGCGGGCCGACGGGAACGGCAGTTCGGCGGCGTCGAACTCCTCGCGGACGTAGCCGGCGCCGAGCCCCACTTCGAACCGCCCGCCCGAAAGATCGTGCAGCGCACCGACATCGCGGGCCAGCAGCGCGGGCTTGTAGAAGCACGCGTTGAGCACGAAGGTGCCCAGCCGCAGGGTTTCGGTGGCTGCGGCGGCGGTTGCCAGCACCGGGAACGGCGCGGGCGCGCCCAGATGGTCGGGCACCAGCAGCACGTCGTAGCCGAGGGCTTCGGCCAGGTGCGCGGCGGCGCGTACCTTGGCCGCCGAGGAGGTGTCGCGCAAGCTGAATCCGAAGCGGAAATCGCGGGCCATGACCCGACGTTAGCGCTCAGGCCAGCGACAGCGTCGCAAAGGGTGTCGTGGTGGGTCGTTCGGAACCCGATCCGGGCTCGACGGTGAACGCCAGGGTCGTCGACTTACCGAGATCGGGCAGCACCGCGGTGGTGGACGGGGCGATTGCGCCGGCATCCATGACGCCGGCCGAATGCGCGCCCTCGGTGTCGATGAGCCACATCTGGTAGACGGTGCCGGTGCTGGGCGGGTTGACGTTGTTCATCACCAGCACGCCGGCGTTGCGATCGCGGGAGAAGACCACGGTTGCGGTGCCACCGGTCGGGATCTGGCCCGATACCGTGCGGACGTCGGGGGAGGCGAAGATCTGTTCGGCGGTGGTGGCCGTCGGCGCGGGCCGCAGCCACCATCCGACCCCGAAGGTGGCCACCCCGATGACGACGGCCGCAGCCGCTGCTGCGACGCTGGTCGTCCACCGCCGCCGCTGCGGACGGAGCTCCCGCACCGGCGCCACCTGCACGCCGGATATCTCGGCGAGCAGACGTTCGCGCAGCTCGGCGGGCGGTTCGGCGGCGGTTGCGCTCGATACGACGGCCATCGTCTCGCGCACCTGCCGCACCTCGACGGCGAACGCTTCGGCGATGTCGGCGTGCGCGTCACGCACCCGGCGCTCGATATCGGCACGCTGGGCATCGTCGACGGCGTCCAGCGCGTAGGCGGTGGCCAGGGTCAACAGATCGTCGGCGGGGTTGGTCATGCCGCCCCCAAACAAGTACGCAGCCCGCGGATGGCATCGCGCATCCGGGACTTGATGGTGGCCAGGTTCGCCGACAGCCGGTCGGAGACCTGAACGTAGGTCAGCCCCTCGTAGTAGGCGAGTTCGATGCACTCCCGCTGGCGGTCGGTCAGGGACCCCAGGCAGGCGTTGACCTGGCGGTATTCATCGCGGGTCAGGACACCTTCGGCGACCTGGTCGACGGGCAGTTCGACGGTGGCCGCGCCGTAACGGGCCTCCCGATCGGTGGCGGCCTGCTCGGAACGCACCCGGTCGACAGCGCGGCGGTGCGCGACGGTCATCAACCAGGACAGCGGGGTTCCCGCCGATGGGTTGTAGTCCGCGGCGTTGCGCCACACCTGCAGGTAGATGTCCTGGGTGGTTTCCTCGCTGTACCCCGGATCCCGCAGCACCCGGGTGACCAGGCCGTAGACCCTGGCCCTGGTGCTGTCGTAGAACGCGGCGAAGGCGTCGACATCGCGTTGTGCCACCCGGCGCAACAATGCGTCGAGGTCTGCCGTCACGCCCCGTAGCCTAGCGGGGGATGTGAGCGTCACGGTGGGCAACACCGGTTATTCGTCATGCTCATCGTCGACCTCCCGTCGGGGCGAACGTCCACTGGTAGACATCGAGGTACCCGGAACGGAAGCCCGCCTCCGAATAGGCCAGGTAGAGCTCCCACATCCGCTGGAACGTGTCGTCGAATCCCAACTCCGCAAGAGCGGCCGACCGTTTCACGAACTGTTCCCGCCACAGCCGGAGCGTCTCGGCGTAATCGCGCTGCAGAGAAAACATGTCGACGGTGCGCAGCCGGGTGTACCGTTCGGTGATCCCGACGACGGCCTCCATCGAGGGCAGCAGGCCACCCGGGAAGATGTACTTCTGAATCCAGGTGTAGGTGTTGCGGGAGGCCAGCATTCGGTCATGCGGCATGGTGATCGCCTGTAGCGCCACCCGCCCGCCGGGCAGCACCAATTGGTCCAGGGTTTCGAAGAACGTCGGCCAGAAGCGGTAGCCGACAGCCTCGATCATCTCGACGGAGACGACGGCATCGTAGCGGCCGTCGATATCGCGGTAGTCCTTCAGTTCGAGGTGGACGCGGTCGGCCACGCCGGCCTCGTCAGCGCGTTTCCGGGCCAGTTCGAGCTGTTCGGAGGACAGGGTGATGCTGTGCACGTGGGCGCCGCGGGCGGCGGCGCGGATGGCCAGTTCGCCCCAGCCGGTGCCGATTTCGAGTACGCGACTACCGGAGTGCACCTGTGCGGCGTCGAGCAGACGGTCGATCTTGGCGCGTTGGCCGTCGGCCAGATCGGACCAGCGTGCCCTGGTCGTGCCGAGCAGGGCACTGGAGTACGTCATCGTCTCGTCCAGGAACTCGGCGAACAACTCATTCGACAGGTCGTAGTGGTCGGCGATGTTGCGCCGTGACTGCGCGGGGCTGTTGTGCATCGAGCGCGGGTGCGGGACCACCGCCAGCGGTCGAAGCCGTTGCAGCGCAGGGGGTATCAACACATCAACCGATGAGGCGAACTCGGTGAGCAGGGCGGGAAGATCGTTGGACGTCCAGTCGCCGGCCATGTAGGACTCGCCGAAACCGATGAGTCCGTACCGGCCGACCCGGCGGTAGAACGCGTCGGGGCGGTGCAAGGTCATGGTCGGCAAGGTGGCGTCGGCCGCACCGAGAGTGGATCCGTCAGGGAACGCCAGCCGTATCGGCAACTGGCGCGCGGCCCGCTGTAGCAGCGAGCCGGCGACGCGTCCCTGCACCGCGCTGAACGGGCCGCGTGGCGGCCTCGCGATCTGCGCCCAACGGTTCGAGCCGAGTTGGGTCTCGGCGCTACCGGTGGTCTCGAGCGTCATCGGTGGGTGGCCTTCCTGCTTTCCGGGACGGGCGTCTGGTCGGTCTCGCGAGATGCTTTGCTGCGGGGGACGATGGG
>JBPPMV010000263.1:0-2163 GCA_051306235.1 Mycobacterium sp.
GTCTGGTGACCGCACGACGCACCGTGGTGCACGTGCAGGTGCAGTCCCTGGAACTGCCCGGTGAGGACCGGCGCGATCTGGAGGCCCGGTGTGAGGCTGCGGTGCGCGGCACCGCACGGCGCGATGTGGCACACGGTGCATACCGTGCCCACGGGCACGAACTGGCCGCCTGACCTCGGCGGACAAGGCGGGCCCGGTCGGCGGCTATCCTGGATGGGCTATGACAGCCGCATACCTCGATCACGCTGCCACCACCCCGATGCACCCCGCTGCCATCGAGGCGATGGTTGCCGCGCTGGCCATGGTCGGCAACGCCTCCTCGCTGCACACCTCCGGGCGATCGGCCCGGCGGCGGATGGAGGAGGCGCGCGAGGAGTTGGCCGGCCTGCTGGGCGCCCGACCGTCTGAGGTGATCTTCACCGCCGGCGGTACCGAGGCCGACAATCTGGCCGTCAAGGGCATCTTCTGGGCGCGTCGGGACACTGATCCGCGCCGTCGCCGCATCGTCACCACACCGGTGGAGCATCACGCGGTGCTCGACGCCGTCGAATGGCTGGTCGAGCACGAGGGCGCCGAGGTCACCTGGCTGCCGGTCGATGCCGACGGTTCGGTCTCCGCCGCCGCGCTGCGTGAAACGCTGCAGGCGCATGACGATGTGGCCCTGGTATCGGCGATGTGGGCCAACAACGAGGTCGGCACCATTCTCCCGATCGCCGAATTGGCCGCCGTGGCAGCAGAATTCGAGATCCCGATGCACAGTGACGCGATCCAGGCGGTCGGTCACATCCCGGTGGCATTCGCCGCGAGCGGGCTGTCCGCGATGAGCGTGGCGGCCCACAAGTTCGGCGGCCCCACCGGCATCGGTGCACTGGTGTTGCGGCGCGACACCGCCTGCGTACCGGTGCTGCACGGAGGCGGTCAGGAACGCGATGTGCGTTCGGGCACACCGGATGTGGCCGCCGCGGTGGCAATGACCGCGGCCGCCCGGGTTGCCGTCGACGGGATGGCCGAGACGAGCGCGCGGGTACGTGCGCTGCGGGATCGCCTCATCGCCGGGGTGCAGACACAGATCGATGATGTCGACGTCAACGGCGCCGGTGGCGATGACCGGCTGCCCGGCAACGCCCACTTCACCTTCCGCGGTTGCGAGGGTGACGCCCTGCTGATGCTGCTCGACGCCAAGGGCGTCGAATGCTCGACCGGTTCGGCCTGTACCGCGGGGGTGGCACAGCCCTCCCATGTGCTCATCGCGATGGGCGCAGATCCCGCCGCCGCACGCGGATCATTACGACTTTCCCTGGGCCACACCAGTACCGAGGCCGATGTCGATGCCGCGCTGGACGTGCTGCCCGCCGCCGTGGAGCGGGCCAGGCAGGCGGCGCTGGCGAGTGCGGGGACCGGCCGATGAGGGTTCTGGTCGCGATGAGCGGCGGCGTCGACTCCTCGGTGGCCGCGGCGCGGATGGTCGACGCCGGCCACGACGTCGTCGGGGTGCATCTTGCGCTGTCGGCGACGCCGGGAACCTTGCGTACCGGATCGCGGGGCTGCTGCTCCAAGGAGGATGCCGGCGATGCCCGCCGCGTCGCCGATATTCTCGACATCCCCTTCTACGTCTGGGATTTCGCGGAGCGCTTCAAAGAAGAGGTGATCGACGATTTCGTCGACTCCTACGCCCGCGGCGAAACCCCCAACCCGTGCGTGAAATGCAATGAGACCATCAAGTTCTCCGCGCTGTCCGCCCGCGCGTTGGCCCTGGGATTCGACGCCGTCGCCACCGGTCACTACGCCCGGCTGGCAGACGGCCGGCTGCGTCGCGCGGTGGACATCGACAAGGACCAGTCCTACGTACTGGCGGTGCTGACCGCCGAGCAGCTGCGCCATGCGCTGTTCCCGATCGGTGACACCCCCAAATCGGAGATTCGGGCCGAGGCGGCCCGTCGCGGGCTGGCCGTCGCGGACAAGCCCGACAGCCACGACATCTGCTTCATCCCGTCCGGGGACACCCGCGCCTTCCTCGGCGCCCGCATCGGGATACGTCCCGGTGCGGTGGTCGACGCCGGTGGCACGGTGCTCGCCGAACACGACGGGGTGCACGGCTTCACCATCGGTCAGCGCAAGGGCCTGGGGATCGGCGGGCCCGGACCCGACGGGCAGCCCCGCTAT
>JBPPMV010000264.1:0-5378 GCA_051306235.1 Mycobacterium sp.
CCGATCTCCTTGGCCATCCGGTGGGTGGCCACCTCGAACTGCATGGGCCCGACGGCCGCGAACACCGGGGCCTGCTCACCGCGGCGGTCCGAGCGCAGCACCTGCACCACGCCCTCCTGATCGAGCTGCTCGATACCCTTGCGGAACTGCTTGTGCTTGCTGGGATCGGTGCCGCGGGCCACCGCGAAATGCTCGGGAGAGAAGCTGGGGATCGGCGGAAACGACACGGGCACATCGCGATACAGAGTGTCCCCGGGGCGCAGGGCTGCGGCGTTGGCCAAGCCGATCACATCGCCGGGCCACGCATCGTCGAGGGTGGTGCGCTCGCGACCGAATACCGACTGCGCGTACTTGGTGACGAACGGCTTGCCGGTCCCGGCATGGGTGAGCACATCACCGCGCTCGAAGGTCCCCGATACCACCCGCGCGTAGGCGATGCGGTCACGGTGCGAGGAGTCCATCCCGGCCTGCACCTTGAACACGAACGCGCTGAACGGCGAATCGGTGGCGCGCAGGTGGCCCTCGATGTCGACGGCCCCGGTCGGTGAGGGTGCGAGCCCGACGAGCACATCGAGCAGCTGGTTCACTCCGAAGTTCAGCGCCGCCGAGGTGAACAGCACCGGCGAGGACTCACCGGCCAGGAAGGTGTCGCGGTCGTAGTCGGAGCCGTCCATGCTGAGCAGCTCGGATTCCTCTACGGCGGTCACCCAGTCGGTGCCGGCGGCGGCCTCGGCGTCCGCGGCGTCGATGTGCTCCTCGGGTGCGGCGGTGGCGCCACCGGCGGTGCGGGTGAACTTGATGTAGTTACCGGTGCGCCGATCCAGCACGCCCTGGAAATCGCCGGCGATACCGACCGGCCAGGTCAGGGGCGTGGTGCGCAACCCGATCCGGTTGTGGATCTCATCCATCAGCTCCAGGGCGTAGCGGCCCGGGCGGTCCCACTTGTTGATCACCGTGATGATCGGGATGCCGCGGTGCTTACACACCTGGAACAGCTTCAGGGTCTGCGGCTCAAGGCCTTTCGCGGCGTCGATGAGCATCACCGCGGCGTCGACGGCCGTCAGCACCCGGTAGGTGTCCTCGGAGAAGTCGGCGTGGCCGGGGGTGTCGAGCAGGTTGATGACGCAGTCGCGGTATGGGAACTGCAGTGCGGTCGAGGTGATCGAGATACCGCGGGCCTTCTCCATCTCCATCCAGTCCGACACGGTGGAGCGCCGCCCCGCCTTGCCGTGGATGGCACCGGCCTCGGTGATGACCCGCGCGTGCAGCGCCAGGGCCTCGGTCAGCGTGGATTTACCCGCGTCGGGGTGGCTGATCACCGCGAACGTGCGCCGACGGCTCGCCTCAGCATTGATCCGGGCAGCTGAGCGGGCGTCGGCGGTGGTCAGGGTGTTCTCGGTCATCTCACCCATGATGATATTTGCCCAGGTGGGTAAACCGATAATCGCCGGACTAGAAGTCCGTGCCGGCGCTGACGCCCTCCCACGTGGCGATCTCGGCGGCTCGGGCGTCGGCGACCTGGCGGTACAGCGTCAACGCATCGTTGCCGAGGAGCAGGAAGCCCGGCGGCTCGGGGGATTCGACCGCCTTGATGATGGCGGTGGCGGCCTTGGCCGGATCGCCGGCCTGGGTGCCGTGCACGGTGTCGTTCTCGATGCGCCGTTTGCCTGCGGTCTCGGCGTAGTCGGCGATCGGGGTGGCCGACTGGGTGAGCGAGCGGCCCGCGAAATCGGTGCGGAACTGACCGGGCTCGACGATGGTCACCGAGATACCCAGCGGTGCAAGCTCGCCGCGCAACGATCCGCTCAGGCCCTCGATGGCGGCTTTGACGCCCGCGTAGTAGCCGGACCCGGCCGGGGTGATCTGCGCGCCGATCGAGGAGATGTTGACGATCGCACCAGACCGGCGGTTGCGCAGGCCCGGTAGCACCGCCTTGATGGTGTTCACGGTGCCGAAGAAATGGGTGTCGAACAGGGTCCGCACCTCGGCGTCATCGCCCTCCTCGACGGCTGAGCGGTATCCGTAGCCCGCGTTGTTCACCAGCACGTCCACGCCGGAGAAGCGTTCCTCGGCCTGGCGGACCGCCTCGGTGATCTGCCCTTCGTCGGTGACGTCGAGCGTGACGGCCAGCACCCGGTCCGGGGTGGCGTCGGCCAGGTCCGCGACGCTGGTGACGTCACGGGCGGTGACCACCGCGTTGTGGCCGGCGGCGATAACCGCCTCGGCAAGGGCACGTCCGATTCCGGTGGAGCTTCCGGTTATGAGCCAGGTCGACATGGGCGCCAGTATGCCGGGGCACGCGACGGGCGCTGAAGTGTTCGAGTCACCGCGGACCTGATTACATCGCAGGAATGCACATCTGCGTCTTCCTGTCCGCCGCCGACCTCGACGCGCGCTACACGACGCCGGCCCGCGAATTCGCCCACGCGCTCGGCGCTGCCGGGCACACCCTGGTGTGGGGCGGATCGAACTCCGGGCTGATGAAGGTCATCGCCGACGGGGTCCGGGAGGCCGGTGGCCGCCTGGTCGGGATCTCGGTCGAGTTCCTGCGCGACAAGGCCCGCGCCGATGCCGATGAGATGGTGTTCGCCGCCGACCTCGCCGACCGCAAGGGCCAGCTGCTGGCCCGCGCCGACGCACTGGTGATCCTGGCCGGCGGGCTGGGCACCCTCGATGAGGCCACCGAGATCCTCGAACTGCGTAAGCACGGTCATCACACCAAGCCGGTGGTGCTGCTGAACACCGCGGGCTTCTACGACGGACTGGTGATGCAGCTGCGCCGGATGGAGAGCGACGGCTTCCTGCCGCTACCGCTCGACGAGCTGGTCTATGTCACCGATCACGGTGCTGACGTGCTGAAACACCTGCAGGATCGGTGAGCGCCCTGTCAGGATGATCTTGTGAACAGATCGCGGTGGCTGACGCTCGTGGGATTGCTCGCGGTCTTGTTGCTCGGTGCGGTAGCGGCGGCCCCGTGGGCCTACAAGACCTATGTCGAGCGGCCACCCGAACCCGCCCTGACGCTGCCGACCGGGGCTCGGCCCGCCGGCACCGGCATCGACGGCTCCTGGACCGTACAACCCGGCTCGCTCGCCGGGTACCGCGTCCAGCAGAAGCTGCTCTGGCTGATGGTGGACGTGAACGGCCGCACCGATGCCGTCACCGGCGGTGCCGAGATCCGCGAATCACGGCTACTGTCAGCCGAATTCACCGTCGACGTGGCCGCGATCGACTCTGGTCGTCCCGGCCGCGACGAGCGTTTCCGTAGTACCGACGCCTTGGACGCAGCAACATTTCCGACGGCCACGGTCAGCATGAACATGCCCATCGACCTTGCTCCGGTCCCCGACGACGGCAGCCCGCTGCAGCTCGACGTGCCCGTCCAATTGACGCTCAAGGGTGTGACACGGGTGGCGAACGCGCAGATCGACATCCAGCGCAACGGGGACCGGGTCGACGTGGCCGGGACCATCCCGGTCCGGTTCTTCGACTTCAACGTGGACCCGCCGAAACCGCCCGCCTCGCTGCTGGAGGTTCAGCCGGTCGCCACCATCGAGTTCCTGGTGCACCTCGCCAAGGGCTGAGACTGACCCACCTTCACGACGCTAGGGACGAGATCGAGGTGAGGATGACCCTCAGCGGCGGAACCGGCCCAGCACCCGCCCGAGCAGCCCGCCCGAGGGCTCCGGCGGCTGCCGTCGCACATACGGCCACGGATTGTTGCGCTCCGGCACCGAGTCGGCGCGCACCTGCTTGAGCTGGGTGCGCAGCAGGGCCCGCACCTCATGCAGCGACGGGTCGTCCCAGCGGTTGACGGCCTCGTCCGGATCCGAGGTCAGGTCGTAGAGCTCCCACTGGTCGTCCAGCACATCACTGCGATAACGCTGCGCGCCGCGGCCGGTGTAGGCCAGCTGCCGCACACCCGGCTCGGTCCACGTGCCCGGATCGTCGAAGGTGCGCACCAGCTTCCACAGCCGCTCGTCCACCCGGGCCACCAGACCCTCGAAGTTGCCGGCGACCTGCACGGGCACGCGGATACGCAGCGGCGCAGGGGGATTCACATCGCGGCCCAGCTGACGGGCCAGCCCGGATGCCCCGGTGTCGCCCTCCAGCACATTGTCGCGGGTCAGCAGGTACACCGCGCGCTCCTCATCGGCCGCGGCGCCGTCGACCACCGGCATCAGGTCCCGGCCGGGCAGCGGATGCACCTCACTGAAACGGGATGCCAATTGTTCGGCGACCGCAGGCACATCCACCCCAGCCGCGCCGAGCAACGTCGGGACCAGATCCACATGTGAGGTCGGCGCCGAGACCGAGCGCGCCACAGTGGCGTCGGCCCCGATCCGGGCGATGACGAACGGCACCCGCGTCGCCTCGTCGTAGAGGTTGAACCACTTCTGGTGCAGCCCGCCGTGGGCGCCGAGCAGTTCACCGTGATCCGACGTGCGCACCAGGACCGCCTCGGCCGAGCCGTCGGTCACCGCGCGACGCACCCGGTCCAGCGGGCCGTCGACCTCGGCGTGCAGCCGGTAGTACAGGTCGCGGTACTGCTGGGCCTTGCGCTTGTAGGTCCGGGCGACCGCGGCCGACGGGCCATAGCCGGAGTAGTAGGCATCGCGGAACGCGGCCTGGGCGGCGGGTTTGGTGCGCAGATCCTCGTCGGCGGTGGGCGCGGCCGGGACATGCGGGGGATCCAGCGGGGACGCCGACAGGGGATTGCGTCGCGACCACGCCGGAAACAGCACGATGTCATGGGGATTGACGAAACTGGCCACCAGCAGAAAGGGCCGCAACGCATCGGCATCCCCGGCCCGACGGCGGGCGTAGCGGTCCTCCAGCCACGCCACGATCCGGTCGGCGAACAGCGGATCACGGCGAAAACCGCTGTTGGCCATGGCCGCTCCGTGCGGTTCGGGGCCCACCCAGCCGGAGAAGCCGTACGGTTCCAGCGGGTCGGCATCGAGGTAGGCCTGCACGGCGGCGGGGTCGACCACACCGTCATCGTCATTGGTGGCCAGGATCTTGCCGGTCGCAGGATCTTCCAGATCGGCATGCGAGATGTGCCACTTGCCGTCGTAATGGGTGTCGTAACCCGCTGCACGGAACCAGTTTCCGAGCGTCGGCACCTCACCGCGACGCAACCAGCGCAACCGGGAGTCGTCGTAACGCTTGCCGAGCCCGTCGGTCTGGGTGACACCGTGCAGATCCGGGTACTGGCCGGTGAACAGCGTCGGCCGGCTCGGGACACATGCCAGTGAGCCGGTGTAGTGCCGGGTGAAGCTGACACCGTGCTCGTCGAACCAGCGCCGCCCGCCCAGTGCTCGTTGCCGCCAGGCCAGGACGTCGGCGGACTCGTAGGGCGGTACCGCGCGTTCCTC
>JBPPMV010000265.1:0-3553 GCA_051306235.1 Mycobacterium sp.
AGCCGGGAGCTAATGACCACCCGTGGGCGATACGGAGAGCAGCTGGTTTCGTCATTCAAGTGTCATCTGCGACATTTGGTGACATCTCAAATGACCAAATGACATCGACTTTGACAATCGACAGTGGTGGCGTCGGTCAGGACACCTCGGATGAGGGTGCTGCCCAGGTATTACATCTGGCGATTTCGTTGGCGGTGCCGCTGACCCACCACTGGCCGTGGTTGTTGCTGGTTCCGTGGGTGGGGCTGTCGCGGTAGCTGAAATTGAACGCTCGGGCGGCGTCGAAGTCGGCGCGCGTGTAGGGGCCGCCGCTGTCGATGATGGATTGGATGAACATGCCGGAGTAGCACTGCACCTGCAGTTCACTGCGACGACGCAACTCCAGCCCGGCAGGGGACTGGGGGCCGGCCTGGCGCTCGCGGCGATTCTGCTCCTTCGTCGTACCGGTGAGGTGCTGGACGTGATGGCCGAATTCGTGGGCGAACAACGACAAGTAATCGAGCGGATCGCCTCCTGTCCAGTCGGCGGTGATCCCGCGAATGGTCATGTAGATCGTCTGGTTGGCCGAGCAGTAGAACGCGGAAGCGTCTGCGGTCGACACTGTCCCGCAAGGGGATGTGCTGGTTGTGCCGGTGGGCACTAACAGGGCGGGATCGTCGTACTCAAGTTTTGTGCGCTCGAACAGCGGCTGCCAAGCCCGTTCCACGCACGGCAGCGCTGCGCCGTAGAACGCTTCTCCGGATGGCCCGTCGCTGGGCCAACCCGGCGGAGCGCAAACCTGCTGGGCCATTCCGCCGGCCTGGTAGATGGGGTTGCCGCTGAGCGACTGCTCACCGGTGGGTGTCGGCAGAATGCTCGGGGTCGTTGTCGTGCGTGTGGTCGTGGTGCGCCGAGATGTGGTCCGCGTGGTGGATCCCGTCGTGGGCGTCGCCTTCGTCGTCGCCGCAGTGGTTCCGCCACCAGGCAATGTCGGCACTGTATTCGGCGCGAACGCAGAACGCACCGACTCCGGCGACGCAATCGCCACACCAATGACCCCGAGCGCGACGACCAGCACGACCGCCATTGCAACGCTGGCTAGCCGGGTGCGCCCGCCCGTCTGGGGTTGTTGCTGCACTGCATACGGATACGGCTGCCATGCAGCAGCGCCAATGTACGGCGGCGCGGGATGCTGGGACGGCCAGCCGACGTGCGCGGGCGCTCCCGGTGGCAGTGGATGCCGCTGCGGTGGCGGCCCAGGCTGCAGCGGCTGGCCCTCCCGCGATACCGGCGGACGCTGATACTGCGGAGGTGCCGCCGGCGGACGCTGATAGTGCGGTGCTGACGGATGCGGCGGGCCGGGCGGCCTCTGGCCATAACCACTGGTGGGCGGAACTGGCGGTGGTGGTCGGCGAAAGGTGCGGTGTGAACCGGTGTTTCCCCACTGCGGGGCCGGCGCCACCGCTCTGGGCGGCGGCACCGGATACATCGGCGGCATTGGCCTCGACGGACGGGACTGCTGCGGTGCCGGCGGGCGACCCGGATAGCTCGGCTGGCCTCCGGCCGCTGGTCGCCCGCCCGCAGGTGGTTGCCCCCGAAACGGTGGGCGGCGACCGGGAGGATCCTCATGCGATGCCACCGGGGTAGGTTACCCTGCGCATATGGGGGGAAAATTCACATATTTTCTGGTCATCGCGGTAGCGGGGGCGGCCTTGCTGCTCACGGCGAGCCCACTGGCGCATGCCGAATCACCCTTCACCCTCGACCTCACCCTCGACGTGGGCGATGACGGTGCCTTGCAGGTCACCCAGACCACCACCGTTCCCGACGGCGCCACCGCCACCAGCGAGCTGCCCCTGCAGATCGCGGTGGAAGGCAATCGGACTCAGCACTTTTCGGTCTCCGACATCAGCACCGAGGGCGGCGCACAGGCCAGCGTCGACGGTGAGACGCTGTCACTGTCGGCGCCGCAGGGCACCTCCACAGTGAGTTACACCGTCACAGGGGCCGTCGCAGACGGGCCGGATCTGCAGCAGTTCACGTGGCTGCTGGCCGCGGCGTGGTCGGAACCCATCGCCGAGTTGACCGGCACGTTCAGTTCACCGGCCGCCGCACCGGACTCCCCGATCTGCGCCTACGGTCAGATCGGTGTCCGTCGGTTGTGCTCGCTGACCCAGGTCGACCACGGCGGTTCAACGGTCAGTTTCCAGCACAACAACCTGGCCGCCGGTGACGTCGTGGTGTTTTCGGTACTGCTGCCCGCCGACACGGTGCCTGCCAACGCGGAATTCACCGCCACCGTGGGTGAGGACCAGTACCCCACTGCTCAGAACGACCGTGCCGGTCTGATCGCGGTCACCGTCGCCACCGTGCTCGCCGGTATCGCCGTCGCCGCGGCGTGGTGGCGGCGCCGCAGCGACCGCATCGCGGCACGATCCATCTCCGACCAGCCGAACTTGTTGTCTCCCGACAGTGCCGGCGTGTTCACCTCACCAGACGGGGTGCTGCCCGGCCAGATCGGATTCGTGACTAGCGGGACCGGCCGCCCGTCAGATATCGGCGCCACCGTGCTCGATCTGGCCGTGCGCAACTATCTGTGGCTGGCCGAGATTCAGCGCGACGGCGGCGAACCCGACTTCCAGATCTCTCGGCGGGCCGACCTCGACGACGCCGTTACCCCCTACGAGCGGGCGGTGGTGGACGCGGTCCTGCCCGACGGCCGCCAGTCGATCCTGCTCTCGGAGCTGACCGGCGCCCCCGCGGCTGTGGATCTGCGGCGGGTCAGCACAGAGCTGGCGCGCAGTATCACTAGCCGTGGTTGGATCCGTCACTGGCGGACTGCACAGACGGTCGGGCTCTGGCTGCTTGGTATCGGCACCGTCGCGACCCTGGTGCTCTACGTGGCTGGTGTGAGCCCGTTGTTCGGTGTGGCTGCGGCGATTCTGGGCGCTGGCATCGCCGTTGTGGCCTTGCTGCTGCCTTCGCGCACCCCGCGCGGGTCGCGGTTGACTGCAGCGCTCGGCGGGCTGCGCCTGCACCTAAGCAATGTCGATCCCGCGACGGTCGACGCTGCCGCGGCGCCGGTCCTGTTCGAGCGGGCACTGCCCTATGCCCAGGCAGTCGGTCATCTGCAGCCGTGGCTGGCCCGCTGGGACTACACCGGACCCCAAACGCTGGAGTGGTATCAGCCCGCGGCGGACAGCAATCCGGCGCTGGTGCGGCTGCCGGGGTTTGCCGCGACCCTCGACGGGATCGCTGGGCAAAGCCTGGCCGCCCAGCAGCGTTGAGCTACCCGCACGCACTGCCGGTAGCTGCCAATCGACTCGAAGAGCATTCTTCCCACTAGCAGGAACAACGAGAATGTGCGCACACTCTGCACCCCCCCGGATGCGGCGTCAGACGCGGAGTTCGACCACACGCACGCGATGTCCGAGCGCGGCTTCAACAAGCGCGCGTTCCCGGTCGCCGACGGCGTACCGGGCCCCGCGAACGCTGACCGACCAGCACGCGAAACCAGCCGCAGGGTCGTAGAGCACATCATTCATCGACACTGACACACCACAGCACGGCATCG
>JBPPMV010000266.1:0-33745 GCA_051306235.1 Mycobacterium sp.
AAGGGCATGCTCAAGCCGGTCTACGAGGAGAAGGAACTCGGCCGCGCCGAGATCCGGGCGATCTTCCGGTCGTCGAAGGTCGGCAACATCGCCGGCTGCCTGGTCACCTCGGGCATCATGCGCCGCAACGCAAAGGCACGCCTGCTTCGCGACAACGTCGTGGTGGCCGAAACCGTCACCATCTCCTCGCTCAAGCGCGAGAAGGACGATGCTACCGAGGTGCGCGACGGCTACGAATGTGGTCTCACGCTCACCTACAACGACATCAAAGAGGGCGACGTCATCGAGGCGTACGAACTGGTCGAGAAGGAACGCGTCTAGCCATGGTTGATGTAGGGCGTGCACGTCGCTTGTCCAAGCGGATCGGCACGGTCGTGGCCTCAGCCATCGAGTTCGAGATCAAGGATCCCCCGCTGGCCTTCGTGACCGTCACGGACACGAAGGTCACGGGAGACCTGCACGACGCCACCGTCTACTACACGGTGCGCGGGGCGACGCTGCAGGACGAGCCCGACTACGAGGGTGCGGCGGCAGCACTGGAGCGTGCCAGGGGCATTCTCCGGAGCAAGGTCGGCGCGGCGACCGGGGTGCGATTCACCCCGACGCTGGCGTTCGTGCTCGACAAGGTGCCGGAGACCTCGGCGCACATGGAGGCATTGCTGGCCAAGGCCCGAGCGGCGGATGCCGATCTGGCACGGATCCGCGAGGGTGCCACGCCGGCGGGAGACGCCGACCCGTACCGCGTGACCGCGGCGGAGGCCGACGAGACGGATGACACCGAGGACACCGGCCACGCCCGCTGACGCGTCTGCAGATACGCATCTCCGAAACGGGAAGGCCCCCATGTGCGGGACCTTTTCCGTCGGGAGGGTGCCGGTGCCGACCGGTAACGCCGACCCGTAACGTGGTCTCCGAGGTGGGGGTAGCGGGGGACCGAAAGCGTACTGACCGAGGACAACGATGACGGCGATCGATCCGATGACTGAGACAGCCTCGACAGGCTCCCGCGTCGATGCGGGCGGCGCCGTTGAAGTACTGAGCCGCGCCGAAACCATCGTCATCGTCGCGCATGTCTACCCCGACGCGGACACCATCGGCGCCGGGCTGGCCCTGGCACAGGTGCTCGACCAGGCGGACAAGAGCGTCGCGGTGAGCTTCGCCGCACCCGCGGTGTTACCGGAGTCCCTCCAGAGCCTGCCCGGCGGGGACCTGCTGGCACCGCCGGAGGACGTCCATCCGCGCCCCGATCTCGTGGTCACCGTCGATATCCCGAGCATCAACCGGCTCGGCGCATTGCGCGCCCTGCTCGTCCCGGATGAACACGGCGTGCCTCCGGAGGTCCTCGTCATCGACCACCACGCCTCCAACGAACTCTTCGGCACCGCGAATTTCGTGGACCCCGCGGCAGACTCGACCACCATGCTGGTGGCCGACCTGATGGACGCCTGGGGCAAGACCATCGACAAGTCGGTGGCGCACTGTCTGTACGCCGGTCTGACCACCGACACCGGTTCCTTCCGGTGGGCCAGTGCCCGGGCACACCAGCTGGCGTCGCGGCTGTTGGACATCGGGGTGGACAACGCGGGAATCAGCCGCACCCTGATGGACACCCATCCGTTCGCCTGGCTACCGATGCTGTCCCGGGTGCTCGGCTCGGCCCGGCTGCTCGATGACGCGGCCGACGGTTGTGGTCTGGTGTATGCGGTTGTATCACACGAGGAATGGGCCAACGCCAGGCCCGAAGAGGTGGAGAGCATCGTCGATATCGTGCGCACCACCGCCCAAGCCGAAGTCGCCGCGGTGTTCAAGGAGATCGAGCCGCGGCACTGGTCGGTGTCGATGCGGTCGAAATCGCTGGACATCGCCGCGGTGGCCGGCACGTTCGGTGGTGGCGGGCACCGCAAGGCGGCCGGGTATTCGACGGTCGGCTCCGTCGATGAGGTCGTCGCGGCCTTGCAGAGTGCTCTTGGCTGACGAACCCGTCACCGCCCGGCGTATTGCCGGACTGGCTTTGCCGGCACTGGGAGTGCTTGCCGCCGAACCGATCTACCTGCTGTTCGATCTGGCGATCGTGGGGCGCCTCGGGGCGCTGAGCCTGGCAGGTCTGGCCATCGGCGGGCTGGTACTGGCGTTGGTCAGCTCACAACTGACCTTCTTGTCCTACGGGACGACCGCCCGCTCGGCGCGATTCTTCGGCGCAGGCGACAGGCGCACCGCGGTCGGTGAGGGCGTGCAGGCGACATGGCTGGCGCTCGGACTGGGCGTGGTCGTGGTGTTGGCCGTGCAGGCATTGGCGGTCCCGCTACTTGATGTCATCTCCGGCGGCGGTGAGATCGCCGAAGCCGCGCTGCCGTGGCTGCGCATCGCCATCCTGGGGGCACCGGCGATCATGATCTCGATGGCCGGCAACGGGTGGATGCGGGGTGTGCAGGACACCATCCGTCCACTGCGCTATGTCGTTGTCGGGTTTGGTTTTTCGGCGGTGCTCTGCCCGCTGCTGGTGTTCGGTTGGCTGGGTATGCCGCAGCTCGGGCTGACCGGTTCGGCGGTGGCCAACGTGATCGGGCAGTGGCTGGCCGCAGTGCTGTTCTGCCGGGCCCTGGTCGTCGAACGGGTGGCACTGCGGGTGCAGCCCGCGGTGCTGCGGGCCCAGATGGTGATGGGGCGGGACCTGGCGTTGCGGACGCTGGCCTTCCAGGCCTGTTTCGTCTCCGCGGGTGCGGTCGCCGCGCGGTTCGGGGCCGCCGCGGTCGCCGCCCACCAGGTGGTTCTGCAGCTGTGGAATTTTCTTGCCCTGGTGCTGGATTCGCTCGCCATCGCCGCACAGTCACTGGTCGGCGCTGCGCTCGGCGCAGGTCAGCTCCAGCACGCCAAGTCGGTCGCCTGGCGGGTCACCATCTTCTCCACCGCGGCGGCCGCGGCGTTCGCGCTGATGTTCGCCGCCGGCTCCACGGTGCTGCCGGGCCTGTTCACCTCCGATCGGGCAGTGCTCGACGAGATCGCCGTGCCGTGGTGGTTCCTGGTCGGTCAGCTGACCGTGGCCGGCATCGTCTTCGCGCTCGACGGTGTGCTGCTCGGCGCCGGCGACGCGAAATTCATGCGTACCGCCACCCTGCTCAGCGCCCTGATCGGGTTCCTGCCGCTGATCTGGCTGTCGCTGGCCTACGGCTGGGGCCTGATCGGTATCTGGTCGGGCCTGTCGCTGTTCATGGTGCTGCGATTGGCCTTCGTCGGCTGGCGCACGATCTCGGGCCGCTGGCTGGTGTCCGGTACCGGTTAGACACCCAGGGTGCGCTGGATCTCGCCCTTCATCGCGGTGAGCTGCCCGCCCCAATAGCCCCAGCCGTGGATGCCGTTGGGCGGAAAGTTGAAGGTGCCGTTCGTCCCGCCCGCATTCTCGTACTGGCGCTGGAAGTTCCGGTTGCTGTCAAGGGTGATCGTCTCGAGCACCTGACCGGCGATGTCACCGCCGCCGCCCAGCTCACCCGGTCGGCCGGTGCCGCAGTAGACCCAGATGCGGGTGCCGTTGGCGACGAGCTTGCCGACGTTGACGGTCGGATCATTGCGACGCCAGGCGGGCCCGCCGCCCAGACCCCACATGGACAGTGCGTTGAAACCGCCGGCGTCACCCATGGCGAAGGTGACCAGCAGCGGCCACAACCCCTGCGAGAGATTGAGATACCCCGACAGTGACGCCGCGTAGCGGAACTGTCCCGGGTGGTACGCGGCCAGTGTCAGCGCCGCGCTCCCGGACATCGACAGCCCTACCACGGCGTTCCCGGTGGGGGAAATGCCTTTGTTGGCCGCCAGGTAGCCGGGCAGCTCGGAGGTCAGGAAGGTCTCCCACTGATAGTTCTGGGTGGTTCCGTTGCCGACGGCGGGTCCCTGCCAGTTGGTATAGAAGCTGGACATGCCGCCCACCGGCATGACGATGGAGACGCCGGACTCGAAGAACGTCTCGAACGCCGCGGTCTCGATATCCCAGCCGCTGTTGTCATCGCGGGCGCGCAATCCGTCGAGCAGGTAGACCGCGCGCGGTCCGCCGCCCTGGAAACGGACCGGGATATCGCGGCCCATCGCGGCCGAGGGCACCATCAGCGTCTCGACCGGCAGACCGGGCCGGGAGAACGCTGCTGCGGTCGCCGACTGGCCGCCGACCGTGATCAATGCCGGTAGCAGCAGGACTGCGAGCATGCCGGCCGAGAGCCGGCGGGTGAGCTTGTGCAGGTGTTGCCGGTATTTCATGGGTGAGCCGTCCCTTCGGGCGAGCCCCCCGACCCATCGAATACGTCGTGGCATGAACATATTTCGTTACAGCGATGAGTTCGCTGTCGGCGAACGGTCGGTATCTGTATGCGCTCATTGATCATCACCCAGAACATGACCCTCGACGGTTCGGTCGAAATGCTGGAAGAGGCGAATTGGTTCGACCCGCAGTCTCAGGACGATGACCTGCTCGCCGAGACACACCGCCAGGATGCGACCGCCGATGCGCTGCTGCTGGGCAGGCGGACGTTCGAGGATTTCCGCGGCTACTGGCCTGCACAGACCCACGACACGACCGGTGTGACCGACTACCTGAACACCGTGCACAAATATGTGGTGTCCTCGACGATGACCGACCCGGACTGGGCGAACTCCACCGTCCTGGCGGGTGACCCTGTCGACCACGTCCGCACGCTCACCGCAACACCCGGTGGTGACATCGTGGTCACCGGCAGTATCACCCTGTGCCACGCGCTGATCGCCGCCGATATCGTCGACGAATACCGGCTGTTCACCTATCCGTTCGTCCAGGGCGGCGGGCGGCGACTGTTCCCGGGCGGCACGATGTTGTCCGGTTTCTCGCCGGCGGCCGCGCCGATGAGCTTCCCCAGCGGGGTGACCCTGGTCCGCTGGGCCCGCACACGCGAACGCCCGACGCGCTGAGCACGTCGGGCGTCGGCGAGACCGCGGTGTCAGTCCGCGGCGCTGGTGCTGCCCAGCAGGTCCCGAACCCGGTTGGCCACCTTGATGAACTCCGGCCGTTCCATGGTCTCGGCGTACTCGCGGTCGGCGGGTAGGTCGACGTCCAGGGTCTCGACGATGCGGCCCGGCCGCGGGCTCATCACGACCACACGGTTGGCCAGGTACACCGCCTCGGCTACCGAGTGGGTCACCAGGAGGACAGTGGTCCCTGTTTCGCGCCAGATGCGGTGCAGTTCGACGTTCATCTTCTCGCGGGTCAGCGCATCCAGTGCCCCGAAGGGCTCATCCATCAGCAGCACGCTCGGCTGATGCAGCAGCGCCCGACACAGCGAAACACGTTGCTGCATACCGCCGGAGAGCTCATGCGGCAGGGCATTCTCGAAACCGGTCAGACCGGTCATCTCGATCAGATAGTCGCAGCGGGCCTGCGCCGCCTTGCGGGGCATGCCACGCATCTCGGCCTGCAACAGGATGTTCTTGCGCACCGAACGCCATTCCAGCAGGGCGGCGCGCTGGAAGACATAGCCGATATCGCGTTGCGGGCCCTGCACGTGGGTGCCGCGTAGCCGGACATCGCCCGCGGTGGCGTTGGTCAGCCCGGCCACCACCTTCAGCAGCGTCGACTTACCGCAGCCCGACGGGCCTGCGATGGAGACGAACTCGCCGTCGGCGACCTTGAGGTCGACATCCTCAACGGCGGTCACCGTGGCGCGCTTCGAGGAGAAGGTCACGGTCAGGTTCTCGATGGTGATGGCGTCTGAGGTCACGGTGGTCCTCGGTGCGGTGACGGTTGCGGAGGTCATATCAGTGCATTCCCTACTGTCCGGCATCGGGCACGAAGGACGATGCCCAGTACTCGGCAGGATCCTTGGCGGTCTGCAGCAGTCCGGACTCGCTCAGCGTGGCGATGGTGGTGGTCCAGTCCTCCTTGGCGTTGGTGCCGGGAGCCTGACCGCTGGTGGCCGGGGTGCTCAGCAGCGGGATGGTCTGCTCCCACTGCTGCAGCAGGACATGCTCCGGCGGCGTCTGCGGATCCACGCCCACCATGGCCGCTGCGGCAGCCTCGGGATTATCGATGGCGGCGGCGTACGCGTCGCTGGTGGCGTCGAGCATCCGCTGGACCAGCTCGGGGTCGTCGTTGATCGTCGAGTTGTGCGCGATCAGCCCGTTGCTGAAGAAGTTCAGCCCGGCATCGGAGTAACGGAAGTAACGCATCTCGCGCCCGCTCTTGTTGGCGATCGTCGGGCCCTGATCGTGCGCGAATCCGATCAGACCGTCGACGCGGCCCGCCATCAGGGCGGCCATCTTGCCCGCGGAGTCCAGATTTTGTTCCTTGACGTCCCCGGGTTTCAGGCCGACATCGGCAAGGAACATCGGGAAGGTGGTGGTCGGTGCATCGCCCGCCGACACCGCGATGGTGCGTCCGGCCAGATCCGCGGGCTCCTCGATCCCGGAGTCGGCGAAGACCTGGACGGCCGATGGTGTGGTCTGCAGGAAGACCCCGACGCTCTTGATGTCGACACCCTGATCGATATTGCCCAGCACCGCGGCGGTATCGGACCAGCCGAAGTCGACTTGTTGGCCGCCGACGGCCTGGGCGGTCCTGGTGGAGCCCTGGCCGGCGTCGATGGTCAGGTCGATGCCGTGCTCGGCGAAGATGCCCTCTTGCACGCCGTAGTAGAGCGGCGCGTGCTCACCGTAGGGATACCAGTTGAGCATCAGCGTGACCGGTGTCGTGCCCTCGGCGCCCTCGGCGGCGGAGTTGTTCTCGGCGGTGCCGCCGCCACAGGCGGCCAGGGTGAGCATGGTCGTCGTCGCCGCTATGGCGGTGGTGGCGCGCTTCTTCAGGGAAGTCTTTGTCCGGGAATTCATGGTGGTTCTCCTGATTCGGTGAAAGGGAAGGGGTCAGGCCGTCACGGTTGAGGCGGAATTGGCGCCGCGGCGCGAGGCGTGCCACGGGATGAGCAACTTCTCGGCGATCTCGATCATCATGAACAACACGATCCCGAGGATGGACATGAGAATCAGCGCGGCGAAAAGCATTGCCGTGTCCAGACTTCCGTTGGCCTGCAGGATGACGTAGCCGAGACCCTGGTTGGCGCCGACGAACTCACCGACGACCGCGCCGGTGACGGCGAGGGTGGCGGCCACCTTCAGGCCGGACATCAGCTGCGGCAGTGCGGCCGGGAAGCGGATCTTCGTGAACGTCTTGAACCGGCTGGCGCCCATGGTCGAACTCAGTTCCAGGATCTCGGGATCCACCGAACGCAGGCCGGCCAGACCGGAGATGACGATGGGGAAGAAAGCCATCAGGACCGCGACCAGGATCTTGGGGGAGGGGCCGAAGCCCAGCCACACGATGAACAGCGGGGCGATGGCGATCTTGGGAATCACCTGGGCGAACAGGATGAGCGGATACACCGTCTTCTCGAAACTGGGCGAATAGATCATCATCACCGCAAAGAACACGCCGACGACGGCGGCGATGATGAAGCCGATCACCGTCTCCCAGGTGGTCACCCAGGTGTGCTGGGCCAGGTAGGCGGCGTTCTGCTGGGTGGTCGCCCAGGTGTCCGCCGGTGACGGCAGAATGTAGGGCGCGACCAGTTCGGCCTCGGTGACGCCCCACCAGCCGACCAGCAGTGCGATGACCAGCGTCAGCGGACGCCACAGATTCGCCACGGTGCGGCGGGGCGAGAAGGACCAGCGTGCTCGTGGGGAGGCCGGCCTGGGGGCCGTGCCGGAGTCGGGTGACTGGATGCGGGCCGATGCGGTGACCGCCATGGATTGTCCTCAAGGTCGCAGTGGAACGGGTCTGGAGTCCACCCGTTGGGAATGCGCTTTCCGAAGCGATTCCGACAGTAACGTGACCTGGCGCACACTGTCAAACAGGCTGTGACGCGAGGTTCGGCGGGCAGGAGCGCAGCGACCTGGGGATCGGCTCGGAGAGCGGCCTCAGATCATCCGGGTGCTGTCGCGCAGCACGATCCGGCCCGGGATCCGTTCCCGCAGGTCATCGGCATCGGAGTCGATCTGAAGCGCCAATTCGACTGCCCGCACGCCGATTTCCTCCAGGGGTAGCACCACGGTGCTGAGACTGGGGGTGTGGTCGCGCAGGGTCGGGATATCGTCGAAGCCGGCGATGCAGATATCGCGCGGGACGGTCAGGCCCAGCTCGCGCCAGGCCGCGATGGCGCCGATGGCCATCACGTCGGTCACGGCGAAGACGCAGACGGGTGCGCGTCCGCTGTCGGGCGTCAGCTCCAGCGCCGCGGCGAGTCGGCGGGCGGCAGAGTGGCCGCCGTCGCGGGTGAAATCCCCGGACACCTCCACCAGCGTCGTCAGCCCGTGTCGGCCCAGCGCCTCGGTGAAGCCGTTACGGCGGTCCACCGAGGTCCGGATATTGCCCGGCCCGCCGATCACGGCGAACTGGCGATGTCCGGCAGCGACCAGCGCATCGGCCAATTCTCCTGCGGCAAAGTGGTTTTCGGGTTCCACCGCGCCGCCGAATGCCAGTGGCTGCCCGATCACCACGACCCGTCCGCCATTGGTGCGATACCGGCCGAACTCGGCCTCCAGTTCGCGGTCCAGGTCACCGCTCTGCCGGGATCCTGCCAGCACGATGGCATCGGCGCGGTGGGCGATGAAGGTGCTGACGGCCTCGCGTTCGATATCGAAATCGCGGTCGGTGCCGGCCAGCAGGACCTGCTTGCGGGCGGTGCGCGCCGCGGCCTGCACGCCGCGGGCGATCGAGGAGAAATACGGGTCGGCGATATCGTGCACAACCAATCCGAGTAGCCCGGTGGAAGCCCGGGCCAGCGCCTGCGCCTGCGCGTTGGCGACATAGCCGAGCTCGCGCGCTGCGGTGCGGACCCGGTCGGCCACACCCTCGCCCGGTATCCGGTTCGAGCCGTTGAGCACGCGTGATGCGGTGGCCTGGGAGACACCGGCGCGTACCGCGACATCCTGCAGGGTAACCGCCGCCATGCTGGCTCCCGCCGTTCTCGTCGACCCCCGGGGCTTGACCGGAGCGTCCGCACAGCTTACCTTGGAAAGCGCATTCCGAAGTGCTGACGGCGCCGTCGACTCGATAACGAGTTGGCTTGCGGCGCCCGGTCCGTCATCCGCTGTCTCCATCAGAGGCGGCATCGTCATCCAGACAAGGAATTCGCACATGCCTTCATCCCCTGACGCCGATCGCCCGACGGGCCGGCGCACCCTGCGCATCGCCATGAACGGCGTGACCGGCCGGATGGGTTACCGCCAGCACCTGCTGCGGTCCATCCTGCCGTTGCGCGACACCGGGCTGCTGCTCGAGGACGGCACCCGGGTGGACATCGAACCGATCCTGGTAGGCCGCAATGCCGACAAGCTCGCCGAACTGGCCGCCGAGCACGGCATCACCTCGTGGACCACCGACACCGCATCGGTGATCGCCGACTCGACGGTGGACGTGTACTTCGATGCACAGGTCACCTCCCGGCGGATGGAGGCGCTGTCCACCGCCATCAAGGCGGGCAAGCACGTCTACACAGAGAAGCCGACGGCCGAAACCCTCACCGAAGCAGTCGAACTCGCCCGCATGGCGGAGAACGCCGGTGTGGTGGCCGGTGTCGTGCACGACAAGCTGTACCTGCCGGGCCTGGTCAAACTACGCAGGCTCATCGACGAGGGCTTCTTCGGTCGCATCCTCTCGATGCGCGGCGAATTCGGCTACTGGGTGTTCGAGGGCGACGGCCAGCCCGCGCAGCGGCCGAGCTGGAACTACCGCGCCGAAGACGGCGGCGGTATCACCGTCGACATGTTCTGCCACTGGAACTACGTGATGGAGGGCTTGCTCGGCACCGTCGAGTCGGTGACCGCGCGCACCGTCACCCACATCCCGACCCGCTGGGACGAGCAGGGCCAGGCCTACCCCGCGACCGCCGACGATGCGGCCTACGGCATCTTCGAGATCGAGGGCGGCGTGATCGCGCAGATCAACTCGTCATGGGCGGTCCGGGTGCACCGCGACGAGCTGGTGGAGTTCCAGATCGACGGCACGCATGGTTCCGCGGTGGCCGGGTTGCGCGGGTGCGTTGCCCAGCAGCGTGCCCACACCCCGAAACCGGTGTGGAACCCCGACCTGCCGGCCACCGAGAAGTTCCGCGACCAGTGGCTGGATGTGCCCGCGAACGCCGACCTGGACAACGGTTTCAAACTGCAGTGGGAGGAGTACCTGCGTGATGTGATCGCGGGACGCTCGCACCGGTTCGGACTGCTGTCGGCCGCGCGCGGGGTGCAACTGGCCGAGCTCGGCCTGCGCAGTTCCGCCGAGGGCCGGCGCCTGAGCGTTCCGGAGATCGCGCTGTGACCGCCACGACCGCAACGGCGCTGCAGGTGCCGATCGACGGTGTGCTGCGCACCCATGTGCTCGGAGCACCCGGCCCGTGGCGCCGCCCCACGACGCCCATCACCTCGCGGATCGTCTACGCCGCAGCACATGTCGTACCCAGGGTCACCTCCGACTGCAGTCCCGGCGCACCGGCCGACCTGGATTGGGATGTCACCATGGCCTATCGCCATGAGCTGTGGTCCTACGGTCTCGGCGTCGCCGATGCGATGGACACCGCGCAGCGTGGCATGGGGCTGGACTGGGCCGCCACCCGGGAACTGATCGGCCGCAGCGGTCGCGAGGCCGCAGCCGTGGGTGGTCTGCTGTCCTGCGGTGCGGGTACCGATCAGCTCGAGATCGCCGATATCCCCTCCGGTGCCGCGGGGCTGGCCATGATCACCGATGCCTACCGCAGCCAGATCGAAGTGGTGCGCGACGCCGGCGCTCAGGTCATCCTGATGGCATCCCGGGCGCTCGTGCACATCGCCGAGACACCCGCGGATTATCTGTCGGTGTACGGCACCCTGCTGGCCGAAGCGGACCGGCCGGTGATCCTGCACTGGCTGGGCGAGATGTTCGATCCCGCACTGCGCGGGTACTGGGGAAGTGTCGATATCGATTCGGCGACAGCAACTTTCCGCGAGCTCGTCGATACCCACGCCGACAAGGTCGACGGTGTCAAGGTCTCACTGCTCGACGCCGCCCACGAGGTGGCCTTGCGCCGGGCCCTGCCTGCCGGGGTTCGGCTCTACACCGGTGATGATTTCAACTACCCCGAACTCATCATCGGCGATGACGCCGGCCATTCCGACGCACTGCTGGGGATCTTCGCCGCGATCTATCCCGCCGCGTCGACCGCGCTGCAGGAACTCGATGCCGGCAACACCGGGCGGGCCCACGACATCCTGGAGTCCACCCGGGAACTGGGCAGGCACATCTTCGCGGCGCCGACCTATTACTACAAGACCGGGATCGCCTTCCTGTCCTGGCTCAACGGTCAACAGCCCGGTTTCGCACTGGTCAACGGGTTGGCCGCCGGCCGGTCGGTGGGCCACCTGAGCCAGTTGTTCGTGCTCGCCGACCGCGCCGGTCTGCTCGCCGATCCCGATCTGGCCGCCACCCGGATGCGCGCCTACCTCGCACTGAACGGAGTGAACGGATGAGCCCGACGTTCGCACGGTTGTCCCTGAACACCATGACGACCAAGTCCTGGAACCTACGCCAGGCCGTCGAGGCGACGGCCGCCGCAGGGCTGCCTGCGATCGGTCTGTGGCGGGACCGGGTCGCCGAGGCCGGCGTCGACGATGCCGCGAAGCTGTTGCGCGACAATGGTCTACGGGCATCCAGCCTGTGCCGTGGCGGTTTCCTCACCGGTATCGACGACGGCGAGGCGGCGCTGGATGACAACCGCCGGGCCATCGACGAGGCCGCCACCCTTGGCGCACCCGAGCTGGTGCTCGTCGCCGGCGGCATACCGGGCCGCGACCTGCCCGGTGCGCGCGCCCGGTTGGCGGACCGGATCGCCACCCTCGTCCCGTACGCCGCCGATCGCGATGTGCGGCTGGCCCTGGAGCCCCTGCACCCGGTGTTCTGCGCCGACCGTGCGGTGATCTCGACCCTCGGCCAGGCCCTGGAACTGGCGGCGCCCCATCCCGCGAGCGTGGTCGGGGTCGTCGTGGACACCTTCCACGTGTGGTGGGATCCCGCGCTGGCCGCCGGTATCGCCGCCGCCGGCGCGCAGGGCCGCATCAGTTCCTTCCAGATCTGCGACTGGCTGGTGCCGATGGCCGCCGACCCGCTGGTCTCGCGGGGAATGATGGGTGACGGGGTCATCGATTTCGGTGCGATCGCCGCACTGGTGAGCGCCGCCGGCTACCAGGGCGATATCGAGGTCGAGATCTTCAACGAGGCGGTGTGGGCGACCGACGGGCACACCGTCATCGAGACCATGAAGTCCCGGTATCGCGATCTGGTGCTACCCGCGCTGTGAAGGTTCTGATCGCCCCGGACTCGTTCAAGGGTTCCGCAACGGCCACCGAAGTGGCGCTGGCCCTGGCCGACGGATGGTCGGCGGTTCGCCCCGGCGATGACCTGATCACGCTGCCGCAGGCCGACGGCGGCGAAGGCACCCTCGCCGCGGTCGCCGCATCGCGAGGCTGGCGCTGGCAGCAGACGATCGTCGACGGCCCGGACGGTAGGCCGGTGTTGGCCCGCTGGTTGCTCGACCGCACCGGCCACCGCGCCGTGATCGAACTGGCCGAACCGTCCGGGATCGCGCTGATGTCCGAGCTCGATGCGTGGCGGGCGGACACCCGCGGCCTGGGGCAGCTGGTCGATGCGGCGCTTCGTGCGGGTGCGCGTTCGGTGCTGATCGGGCTGGGCAGTTCGGCCGGAACCGACGGCGGTGCGGGTGCACTGATGGCATTGGGGCTCAAGGCTTTCGACTCGTCGGGGCAACCGATCGGGCCGGGGGCGCACGGTTTGCGCGATATCGCCACGGTGGCGGTCGACGGGCTGGCCCCGTTGCCGCCCGACGGTGTCGAGTTGCTGGTGGACACCACCGCGCCGCTGTGCGGACCGCTGGGCGCGGCGACCGTGTTCGGGCCCCAGAAGGGTGCCGGTGCCGCTGATATCGGGCAGCTCGACGACGGCCTGCGGCGCTGGGCGCAGGCCGCCGATGCCGCGGGGCTGCATACCGACACCGAGGCGGCCGGTGCCGGTGCGGCAGGAGGCACCGGTTTCGGGTTGATGGCCTGGGGCGCGACAGCCACCTCCGGTGCCCGACGCATCGCGACCCTCACCGGGCTCGACGCGCAGCTACCGACGGCGGATCTGGTCATCACCGGCGAAGGACGGTTCGACGGCACCTCGTGGACCGGGAAGCTGGTGGGCCACCTGCTGACCGCGGCCGGGAGCGGCGGTATTCCGGCGATGGTGGTCGCCGGTCAGGTCGCCGCAGAGTGTGCGGTGCCGACGATATCGCTGGCGGAGCTGGCGCGTTCACCGCAGGCCGCGATTGCCGACCCGCTGCGCTGGTTGCGCGCCGCGGGATCGGTTGCCGCTCAGAACATCTGAGTCAGTACCCCGAGCTGTCCCCGCTGCCGGAGGACAGCAGCGCACGCGATCCCGACACCCCGAGTCTGCCGGCGCCGGCGGCGATCAGTTGCAGGGCCTGCTCCAGGGTGCGCACCCCACCGGAGGCCTTCACCGCCAGGCCCGCGTCGCGGACGGTCCGGTACATCAGGTCCACGGCGTGCACGGTGGCGCCGCCGGCCGGATGGAAACCGGTGGACGTCTTGACGAAATCGGCACCGGCGGCCACCGCGGCCCTGCAGGCGCCGACGATCTCGTCATCGGTCAGGGCGGCCGATTCGATGATGACCTTGAGCACGGTGGGCGCCGGTACGGCCGCGCGCACCGCCGCGATATCGGCTTGCACGAGCGGGAACTGCCCGGCCTTGGCGGCGCCGATATCGATGACCATGTCGATCTCGGCGGCGCCGTTGCGCACCGCCTCCGCCGCCTCGGCGGCCTTGACCGGCGAGGTGTGCTTACCGCTCGGGAAACCGCACACCGCAGCGACTTTCAGCTGTTCGGGAACATCGATAGGCAGCATCGACGGCGAAACGCAGACCGAGTAGGTGCCCAGTTCGGCGGCCTCGGCCACCAGGGCGGTCACATCGGCGGCGGTTGCCTCCGGCTTGAGCAGCGTGTGGTCGATCATGGCGGCCACCTCGGCGGCGGTGGGAATGCCCATCGTCAGCGCACCTGCGTACGGCCGCGTTCGATCACCGACGCGCGGCTGGCGGCGATATCGTCTCCGGTGGCCACCGACATCCAGGCTCGCGCCGATTCGGCCTCGATCCACAACCCGGCCTGCGTCTGCTCGGCGTCGATGCGGTGATACGAGTCCAGCAGCGCACCGACGGCGGCCTGGTTGTTGCCCACGATCGAGGCGGCGACCCGGCGCGCGGCCGGCAGCAGATCTTCGTGCGCGACGACCTCGGTGACCAACCCGGCCCGCATCGCGTCGGTGGCGGAAAGGTAGTCACCGGTCAGGCTCATCCGGCGGGCCATCCCGACGCCGACCTTCTGGGGCAGCCGCACCGACAGTCCCCAGGTCGGCAGCAGCCCGACCCGGGCGTGGGTGTCGGCGAACCGGGCCTGCTCGGAGGCGATCAGCACATCGCAGTACAGCGCGATCTCCAGACCACCGGTCACCGCGGCCCCGTTGATCGCCCCGATCACCGGTTTGCGCATCGGCGGCCACTTGGGGGAGATATCGGGCAGTTCGGTGGTGTCGCCGAGTTCCTTGAGATCCAGTCCGGCGCAGAACACCGGGTCGGCGCCGGTCAGGATGACGACGTCGACGGCATCGTCGGTCTCGGCTGCGCGCAGCGCGGCGAACAGCGCGGTGCGTAGCGCGAGCGACAGCGCGTTACGGGACTGCGGCCGATTCAGCGTCAGGGTGCGCACCCGGTCGGCGGTCTCGATCAGCAGGACGTTCTCGGCAGGGTTGCTCATCGGCACACCGTATCGACACGTGTCGAGCGCCTATCGTGGAGGGCATGTGCCGAAACATCACCGAGCTGCGCGGGCTGGAACCGGCAGCGACATCCGAGGAGATCGAGGCCGCCGCGCGGCAGTACATCCGCAAGATCAGCGGCGTCACCCGCCCCACCGCTGCCAATGTCGATGCCTTCGAGGCCGCCGTCGCCGAGGTCACCGCGACCACCGAGCGCCTGCTCGAACAGTTGCCGGCACGTAGGCAGCCCCCGAAGACGGTGCCCCCGCTGCGCCGACCCGAGGTGCGGGCCCGGCTGGGTCTGTGACCACCACCGCGCTCAAGGAGTGGAGCGCGGCCGTGCATGCGCTGCTCGACGGCCGCCAGACGGTGCTGCTGCGCAAGGGCGGTATCCACGAGAAGAGGTTCTCGGTAGCTGCCGAGGAGTTCCTGCTGTTCCCGACGGTCGCGCACTCTCACACCGAACGTCTGCGGCCCGAGCATCATGACCTGATCGGCGCCGCCGCCGACAGCACCGAGGATGCCGTGGTGCTGCGCGCCGGGGCGAAAGTCATTGCCGTCATTGAGGTGAACCGGCCCGACGCGATCGGTGAGATCGCCGATCTGCACATCTGGACCGATGAGTCGGTACGGGCCGACCGGCTGGACTTTCGCCCGAAGCACCGGCTGACGGTGCTGGTGGTACAGGCCCGTGCGCTCACCGACCCCGTACCGTTGCCGCGTAGTCCCGACTTTGCGGGCTGCTCCAGCTGGGTGCAGCTGCCGGTGGCCCAAACCCGCTATGCCGCAACGGTGCACGATCTCGACACCCTCAAGGCCGTGGCGCAGCGGGTGCGCGACTCAGTGGGCTGACGGCGGTCCGGCGGCGGCGGGCAGAATCAACCGCGACCGGCTGTCGTGGGTGAGAGTGTGCGTGGAGGGTCGCAGCGTCTGACCGGACACCGCGGGCTCGCCGGTGCCGAGATTGCGGGCAAAACGCGGGTGGGAGCCGCCGGCCACCAGCACCCGGATCCGGGATCCCGCCGCGAATCGGTGCGCGACGGCATCGAGTTCGATATGCAGCAAACCGGTTTCGGATGTCGTGAAGCTGCGGTACCCGTCGCTCACGTTCCGGGAGCGGCCCTTCGCGTCGACCTCACTGATCCGGACGAACACATCGTGGTGCGGATTGTCCGAATGGTGCGCCAACTCGATCGCCGGGGTGCCGACGGTGTACAGATCGGCGGGCAGCGGGTCGCCGGTGAAGGTCAGCACATCGGCGCGGGCAGCCAGCGCCGAGTCGTCGCGGTAGCCGCCGTCGGGGGACAGCAGTCGCCCGCCGATGGTCGGGGTGGGATCGCCGGGCTGGTAGGTGAAGCTGGAGTTCACCGGTGTCCCGTCGGACGGGGTGTCGCCGAGCTGTCCGCCGGCCAACAGGTACTTCTCGACGGTGTCGGTGCGGGGCGGCCAGTCGGGCAACTCGACCCACCCGTCACCATGGATGTTGAGGCGCACCGGGTTTCGCCGGGTGTCCTGCCCGCCGGTGCTGATTCCCCGGTCGCTTCGCTCCTGCCCGCCGGAAGCAAGGTGGGTATCGAGCCAGTTCAGCGTCTCCCGGATCACCGTCGGGCCACCCTTGGTCATCATCTCGGTGTGCGTCCAGGATCCGACGGTCAGCGCGGTCGTGACGCCACGCGAACGCAGGTGCTGGTACTGGGCGAGGGTCTGATCCAGGAACAGGTCCTGCCAGCCGCTGAGCAGCAGCACCGGGACATCCACCCGGTCCAGTGCCTCGACGGCTCCCAGTCGGCGCCAGTGCTCGGGGTTCTCCTCGGGCGGCGCCAACCAGGAATTGTACCACGGCGCGCCGTCGCCCAGCAGCGTGCGTCCGCCGGTACCCAGGGGCAGGTTCATGGCGGCCTCGCCGACCCGGCGGCCCGCGGTGGCCTGCCGGGCCAGCGCCTTGGCCAGACCCGGCTCCTCCTGGCGGGAGACCATATGGCTCCAGCCCAGGAAGTCGTTGAGCGAGAACGATCCGGTGCCCCAGGAGGAGATCGCGAAATCGTGCGGTCCCACGGTGATCACCGCGGCCGCGAGTTCCGGCGGCGGATCGGTGAGCAGCGCCCACTGGGTGAACCCCAGATAGGACAGTCCGATGGTGGCGAAGGTGCCGGTGAACCAGGGTTGCTCGCGTAGCCAGGCGACGGTGTCGGCGCCGTCGGCGACCTCGTTGACCATCGGGGTGAAGTCGCCGCCGGAGCCGAATGTGCCTCGCACGCTTTGGAATATGACGTGATATCCCCGGGTGGCGTAGACGCTGCCGAACAGCACCGTGAACGGGAACCGGCGGCCGTAGGGGGCCCGCACCAGCAGGGTGCCCTTCGGATCCGAGGTCAGCGGCTCGTAGTGATCGGCCAGCAGTTCGACACCATCGCGCATCGGCACCGGTATCCGGCGGTGCACCACGTAATCGGCGGTGGGGGTGGGCAGGTTCAGTGCCCGGCTCAGCGCCTGGCGGGTGTAACGGGCGGTTCGTGAGCTCACCTAACAAACCCTACCCGGGCTCAGAAGGTGTAGTACGGCACCAGTTCGTGCGCACGTTGCATGTTGACCTGCAGGCAGTCCGGGCGGTCCGGTGAGAGGATCGGGGAGTAGAACAGCGACTGCTGCAGAACGCCGTAACTGGTCTTGAAGGCGATCATGCAGGTGACCCACCAGCGGTCGTTCCAGTCGGTGGGCTTCATGATCCAGAACTGCGCGGCGCGGTGGCCCGCGATGTCGAGCTCCACGGCATCGGCGGGCAGGGTGGCCTCGTAGGTCCGCCAGACGAACGCCTCGACCGCCATCTGATAGTTGCCGGCGTCGTAATGGCAGCGCAGACCGTCTTCGTGCACCGGCGGCGTCACGGCCAGCCCGATCCGCTGCACCACGTCGAGCGGAATCTCCTCGCACGGATCGAACGGCTTGGGATCGGTGGTCTCGATGACCGGCCACTTGATGGTCGTGGACACATTGGTCATCGGCAGGTCGGCCACCCGGACCTGGACCGGAGTCCCCGCCGGATTGGTCTGCCACACCACGATCACCGCGGCGACGAACGCACACAGCGCCGACAGCAGCCGCAGTTTGGCAGCCATCACACCCCCATCGAGCTTGTCGAGTACCGATTGAGCCTTGCCGGGGAGTGTACAAGCCCGGCCACCGGCTCCGGAGGAGTAAACGAGAACAGGTTCTAGTTGCTCGGATGAACACACTCCGATCACGCAAGTAGGCTGGACCGTTGTGTCCTTGCCGCCACGAGATCAACGACGACCGGTGCTGTGGGCGATCAGCGACCTGCACACCGGTCACACCGGTAATAAGCCGGTCACCGAATCGCTGTACCCGTCGAGCCCGGACGACTGGTTGATCGTCGCCGGCGATGTCGGCGAACGCACCGACGAGATCCGCTGGGCGCTGGATCTGCTGCGCAAAAGATTTGCCAAGGTCATCTGGGTGCCGGGCAACCACGAGCTGTGGACCACCACCAGGGACCCGATGCAGATCTTCGGGCGGGCCCGCTACGACTACCTGGTCGACATGTGCGATCAGATGGGGGTCGTGACCCCCGAGCACCCGTTCCCGGTGTGGAACGAGGAGGGCGGACCGGCGACCATCGTGCCGATGTTCCTGCTCTACGACTATTCGTTCCTGCCCGAGGGCACCGCCACCAAGGCCGAGGGCCTGGCGCTGGCCAAGGACGCAATATCGTCGGCACCGACGAGTACCTGCTCTCCGCCGAGCCCTACGCGACCCGGGATGCCTGGTGTCGCGATCGGGTGGCCCACACCCGCAAGCGGCTCGAGGACCTCGACTGGATGACGCCGACGGTGCTGGTCAACCATTTCCCGCTGGTGCGCGAACCCTGCGACGCGATGTTCTACCCGGAATTCGCCCTGTGGTGCGGGACGACGGCCACCGCCGACTGGCACACCCGCTACAACGCCATCTGCTCGGTCTACGGGCATCTGCACATCCCGCGAACCACCTGGTACGACGGGGTGCGCTTCGAAGAGGTGTCGGTCGGATATCCGCGGGAGTGGCGGCGCCGCAAGCCGTATCGCTGGCTGCGCCAGATCCTGCCGGACCCGAGATACGCCCCCGGCTACCTCAACGATTTCGGTGGGCACTTCGAGATCACCGAGGAGATGCGCGAGCACGCGACGAAGATGCAGGATCGGATCAAGTCGAGGAGGGGCGTCTAGATGTTGCTCCCTGCGGTCGTTCCGGACCTGGTGTTCACCGCCGAGCTCTACGACGACCCACCGGACCTGATGCCGCTGCCGGAGGAGGAGCCCCTGGTCGCCCGCTCGGTGGCCAAGCGGCGCAACGAGTTCGTGACGGTGCGGCACTGCGCGCGGATCGCCCTCGGTGAGATCGGGGTGGCCCCGGTGCCGATTCTCAAGGGCGACAAGGGCGAACCGTGCTGGCCCGCCGGTGTCGTCGGCAGTCTGACGCACTGTGACGGCTTCCGCGGCGCCGTCGTCGGCAGGGCGGGGGAGGTCCGTTCGGTGGGAATCGACGCCGAGCCCCACGATGTGCTGCCCAAGGGCGTGCTGGATGCGATCAGCCTGCCGATCGAACGGGCGCAGCTCGCCGCTCTGCCTGCCGGATTGCACTGGGATCGAATCCTATTCTGCGCCAAGGAGGCGACCTACAAGACCTGGTTCCCCCTGACGCATCGCTGGCTGGGTTTCGAGGACGCGCACATCACCTTCACCATCGACGGATCGGGAAGCGCCGGTGGGTTTCAGTCCCGCGTGCTGATCGATCCCGCCGCCGAACACGGCCCGCCGCTGTCCATGCTGACCGGCCGCTGGTCGGTCGCCGAAGGCATCGCGCTGACGGCGATCACGTTGTGAACCAGGCGAGCCCACCCGCGCCCGGCCTGGTGATCGTCGACAAGCCCGGCGGGATGACCAGCCATGACGTCGTCGGGCGCTGCCGGCGGTTGTTCGGCACCCGCAAGGTCGGTCACGCAGGCACGCTGGATCCGATGGCCACCGGTGTGCTCGTCATCGGCATCGAGCGGGCCACCAAGATCCTCGGGTTGATCACCGGAACCGACAAGTCCTACGCCGCGACCATCCGGCTCGGGCAGACGACGTCCACGGAGGACGCCGAAGGAGAGGTGCTGGCGACCGTTCCCGCCGGGCATGTGACCGATGACGAGATCGAACAGGCGGTCGCGGTCCTGCGCGGCCCGATCGAGCAGGTGCCCTCGGCGGTCAGCGCGATCAAGGTCGGCGGCGAGCGGTCCTACAAGCTGGCCCGGGAGGGTCGCGCCGTCGAACTGCCTGCCCGCCCGGTGCGCATCGAGCGGTTCGAGGTGCTGGCGGTACGTCGGGTGGTCGCTCAGGCCGCGGGGCCGGCCGGCTCCGGTTTCGTCGACGTCGATGTCGAGGTGGACTGCTCCTCGGGTACATATATTCGCGCGCTGGCCCGCGATGTCGGCGCCACGCTGGGTGTCGGTGGACATCTGAGTGCCCTGCGGCGCACCCTGGTCGGCCGCTACGGGCTGGGCGAGGCCAGGACCCTGGAGGAGCTGGCCGACCAGGCTCGGCTGTCCTACAGCCTGGACGAGGCCTGCCTGCTGGGTTTCCCGCGCCGGGACCTCACCGACAAGCAGGTGGTGGACACCGGACACGGGCGCCCGCTGGAGCCGGCCGGTCTGTCCGGGGTGTACGCGGCGACGGCCCCGGACGGCCGGGTGATCGCGCTATTGGAGGACGGACCGACCCGCACCACACCGGTGGTGGTGCTGCGGCCCGCGACACTGTCGTGACGAAGCGCCGAAATCGGACGCATGTCCCATATATCCCAGATATGGGAATGCAAACCCGTTTATCAGGTTCTCCCTAGTTAGCGGCCCTTTTTATTAGCCAAATCCCAGGTTATCGGCGAACTTTTGCCGATCCGCGGGCGTTGTACAAGGCATGAGCGCACATGCACCGGTTTGCGACCACCCGCTGTACAACTACCAGCCCGCGTGGGCGAACCGCGGTGCTGCCGTCGGCCACGTGACCCGCCACGCCGATCTGTCGGTCACCCCGGCGGCGCTGTGGTCGGTGCTCGCGGATCCGCGCACCTGGGCCGACTGGCTCACCGTGCACAACCGCTGGGTGGCCGAGCCGCGGACGAAGTTCGTGCCGGGGGCCCGCATGACCGCCGAGACCCTGATGCTCGGTATCGCCAACACCGTCGAGTGGACGGTCGAATCGGCCATCGCCCCCGGGACGCTGGTGCTCATCGGTACCGGCACCGCGGGTCTGCGCACCCGGTTCACGTTCCTGGTCAGCCCGACCGATGAGGGTTCGCGGCTCACCATCACCAGCGAGGTCGCCGGTGAGTTGCTCAACGACGACCTCATCGCCGTCATCGAGACCGATGGCGCCGAGCAGTTGGATCGCAGCATCGAGCAGTTGGAAGAACTGGCGGGCGCTGCGCCCGAGCGGGTCGCCGCGCTGCGTCTGGTGCACTCGGCACCCGAGATCCGCGATGAGCCCCGTCGGCCCCGCTGGACCGCCGAAACACACCTGAAGATGGTCCGCTAGACCACCCAAATCGCTTCTGCCGCAGGGCTTCCCAAGTCGACCGTGGTCGTTGAGTCCTCGTCGGCAGGGCCCTGCACGGCCACCGAGATCATCCCGGCGAAGTCTCGCCGGGCCACCACCCGCAGGCGGGAATCCAGCGCGATACCGACGCTGTCGAAATAGCGCAGCATTTCCGGGTCGGCATCGGAGATGCGGGCCACGGTGCCGTCCTCGCCGTCGGAGCAAATCGAGAGTTGCCGTGCCGGCGGCGTCGGGACCCGTCCGTCGGGTGCGGGAATCGGGTCGCCGTGCGGATCGCGGGTCGGGAAACCGAGTTTCGCGTCGATCCGGTCGAGCATCCGGTCCGAGACGGCATGTTCGAGGATCTCGGCCTCGTCGTGCACCTCGTCCCAGCCGTAGCCGAGCTCGCGCACCAGGAACGTCTCCATCAGGCGGTGCCTGCGGACCATGGCCAGCGCGGCCTGACGCCCCGCCTCGGTGAGCGTGACCGCACCGTACTTCGCGTGATCGACCAGCCCTTGATCCGCCAACTTGCGGATGGACTCCGAGGCCGTGCTCGCCGAGACCCCGATCCGTTCGGCCAGCAGCTTGGTGCTGACTTTGTCCGGCGACCATTCCTGGGCCGTCCAGATCACTTTCAGGTAGTCCTGCGCAACCGTCGTCAAGTCCTGCGGGTTGCTGTTGGAATCCACGACTACGGAGTTTAGGCAATCATCGCCTCATCCGGGTATCCAGCGCAGACGCCGGTCGCCGCGCGCCGTAGGCTTGCGGCTGTGCAACGGTGGCGGGGCCGAGAAGATATCCCCACAGACTGGGGTCGATGTGTCTTGACAGTCGGCGTGTTCGACGGTGTACACCGTGGTCACGCCGAGCTGATCAGTCATGCGGTGAAGTCCGGACGATCACGTGGCGTCCCGGCGGTGCTGATGACCTTCGACCCACATCCGATGGAAGTGGTGTTCCCGGGTAGCCATCCCGCGCAGTTGACGACGCTGACCCGACGCGCCGAACTCGTCGAGGAAACCGGGATCGACGTCTTCCTGGTGATGCCGTTCACCGCGGACTTCATGAAGCTCACCCCGGAGCGCTATATCCACGAGCTGCTCGTCGAGAGCCTGCATGTCGTCGAGGTCGTGGTGGGGGAGAACTTCACCTTCGGCAAGAAGGCCGCGGGCAATGTGAACCTGCTGCGCAAGGCCGGCGAGCGATTCGGCTTCGCGGTGGAAGGGATGACCCTGGTGTCCGAGGTAAGTGAACCTGACTCGGGCGAGCGAAGCGACGGGGTGCGGCTCCGCGACGACACCGTCACCTTCTCCTCCACCTACATCCGGTCCTGCGTGGACGCCGGCGATGTCGTCGCCGCGGCCGAGGCGCTGGGCCGACCGCACCGGGTCGAGGGTGTCGTCGTGCGCGGTGACGGACGCGGTCGGGTGCTGGGTTTCCCCACCGCCAATGTCGCGCCGCCCATGCATTCGGCCATCCCCGCCGACGGCGTGTACGCCGCCTGGTTCACCGTGCTGGGCCATGGACCGGTGGTCGGCACCGTGACCCCCGGCGAGCGCTATCAGGCGGCCGTCTCGGTGGGCACCAACCCGACCTTCTCCGGGCGGACCCGCACCGTCGAGGCGTTCGTCCTCGACACCGAGGCCGATCTGTACGGCCAGCACGTCGCCGTCGATTTCGTCGCGCGCATCCGCGGACAGGAGAAGTTCGATTCCATCGACGACCTGGTGGTCGCCATGGGAGCCGATACCGCCCGGGCCCGCACGATCCTCGGCGCGGGCTGATTCCGCGTCGATTTTCCCGCTGCACTGCTGCGCGGTAGTATCTCCGACGACCCAGCGCGCGCTGCAGTTCGCGGCGGCCGCGCCTCAGATAACCCTCGCGGACCTATTGATGGAGTTGTTTTCGTGTCGCTCACCGCTGAACAGAAAAAAGAGATCCTCGGCCAGTACGGCCTGCATGACACCGATACCGGTTCGCCGGAGGCCCAGGTCGCACTGCTGACCAAGCGGATCTTGGATCTGACCGAACACCTCAAGCTGCACAAGCATGACCACCACTCGCGGCGGGGGCTGCTGCTGCTGGTCGGTCGTCGGCGCCGGTTGCTCAAGTACGTCGCACAGGTCGACGTGGCTCGCTACCGTTCGCTGATCGAGCGCCTCGGTCTGCGTCGCTGACGCAACGTCGTTGCGCCGTTCTCGGCGCAATCGTTCTCGGTGTCATCGTTCTTGGCAGCACGGGGGGACTCACCGGTTGTTCGTCGGCTGCGGCCGCCGCTTTTCAGGTCGGAGACTGCCTGAAAGTGGTCGGCACGCCCGACCAACCGGACGCCGTCAAGGCGGCCTGCGGTACCGCCGACTCGACCTTCAAGGTGGTCGAGACGGTCCCCGACAGCGATCTGTGCCCGGCCGATGTCGACTCGTACTACGCCATGCACAGCACCTTCAGCGATACCAGCAACACCATCTGCATGGACATCGACTGGGTGGTGGGGCAGTGCATGAGCATCGATCCGGACAACGGCCGGGACCCGATGCGGGTGGACTGCACCGATGGTTCGCAGCCGCACCGGCAGCGCGCCACCGAGATCCTGCAGGGTGTGGCGAACGCCGACCAGTGCCGCAGTGGCATCGGATACCCGTATGACGAACGCCAGTTCACGGTGTGCGTCGACGACATCGCCTGACGACATCGCCTGACGGCCGGTGACCTGGCCCGGTGTAGCATGGAATCGTTTTGGGCCTCCGTGAGTAATGGGGTTGCCCGAACAGGGTGCGGTTCGCGCAGTACCGCGTGCACCGTTCCCGCGCGCCACAGCACGACCCGCCTTATCGGGCGGTCTTCGGTAGTGGCGGCCGGAGTGTCCCCCTCGCAGGGTGTGCCCCGACCGCTTCGATCGACGGCCGTAGCCGAGCTCTGGGCAGGGTTTCGATCCGGACCACCGGATCGCGTGGCGACGCGAAACAGTTGAATATCCACCCAGAGAGGCTGTACGGACACATATGTCTGCAGTTGAAACCGACGAAGGCGTGTTTGAATCCACCGCCGTCATCGACAACGGGAGCTTCGGCACCCGCACCATCCGCTTCGAGACGGGCCGCCTGGCCCAGCAGGCCGCCGGCGCCGTCGTCGCCTATCTCGACGACGAGACCATGCTGCTGAGCGCCACGACCGCCAGCAAGACCCCGAAAGACCATTTCGACTTCTTCCCGCTGACCATCGACGTCGAAGAGCGGATGTACGCCGCGGGCCGCATCCCCGGCTCGTTCTTCCGTCGTGAGGGCCGCCCCTCCACCGACGCGATCCTGACCTGCCGCCTGATCGACCGGCCGCTGCGCCCGACCTTCGTCTCGGGCCTGCGTAACGAGATCCAGGTCGTCGTCACCATCCTGAGCCTGGATCCCAAGGATCTGTACGACGTGCTCGCCATCAACGCCGCGTCGGCGTCCACCCAGATCTCCGGCCTGCCGTTCTCCGGCCCGGTCGGCGGTGTGCGTGTCGCACTGATCGACGGCCAGTGGGTCGCGTTCCCGACCGTCGAGCAGCTCGAAGGTGCCGTGTTCGACATGGTGGTCGCCGGCCGTAAAGCGGGCGACGATGTCGCGATCATGATGGTCGAGGCCGAGGCCACCGACAAGGTCATCGATCTGATCGCCGGCGGCGCGGGTGCGCCCACCGAGGCCGTCGTTGCCGAGGGACTGGAGGCCGCCAAGCCGTTCATCGCCGCACTGTGCGATGCGCAGCAGGCGCTGGCCGACAAGGCCGCCAAGCCGATCGCCGACTACCCGCTGTTCCCCGATTACCAGGACGACGTCTACACCCAGGTCGCCGCCGTGGCCACCGATGCGCTGTCGCAGGCGCTGACCATCTCCGGCAAGGCCGAGCGTGATGACCGCACCAACGAGATCAAGGGTGAGGTGCTGGAGCGTCTGGCCGACACCTTCGCCGGTCGTGAGAAGGAGATCGGCGCGGCGTACCGCTCGCTGACCAAGAAGCTTGTGCGCCAGCGCATCCTGACCGACCACTTCCGTATCGACGGCCGTGGCGTCACCGATATCCGCGCCCTGTCCGCCGAGGTCGCCATCATTCCGCGGGCACACGGCAGCGCCCTGTTCGAGCGCGGTGAGACCCAGATCATGGGTGTCACCACCCTCGACATGGTCAAAATGGCCCAGCAGATCGACTCGCTGGGGCCGGAAAAGTCCAAGCGCTACATGCACCACTACAACTTCCCGCCGTACTCGACCGGTGAGACCGGTCGGGTGGGTTCGCCCAAGCGCCGCGAGATCGGCCACGGCGCGCTGGCCGAGCGGGCCCTGATGCCGGTGCTGCCGAGCGTCGAGGAGTTCCCGTACGCCATCCGCCAGGTTTCGGAAGCGTTGAGCTCCAACGGTTCCACCTCGATGGGCTCGGTCTGCGCCTCGACGCTGTCGCTGCTGAACGCCGGTGTGCCGCTCAAGGCCCCGGTCGCCGGTATCGCCATGGGTCTGGTCTCCGATGAGGTCCCCAATGAAGACGGAGTAGCCGAGACCCGCTACGTGACGCTGACGGACATCCTCGGCGCCGAGGACGCGTTCGGCGATATGGACTTCAAGTGCGCAGGCACCAAGGACTTCGTCACCGCGCTGCAGCTCGACACCAAGCTCGACGGCATCCCGTCCAAGGTGCTGGCCGGCGCCCTGGCCCAGGCCAAGGACGCCCGGATCACCATCCTCGAGGTGATGGCCGAGGCCATCGACGAGCCCGACGAGATGAGCCCGTACGCACCGCGCATCACCACCATCAAGGTGCCGGTCGACAAGATCGGTGAGGTCATCGGGCCCAAGGGCAAGATGATCAACTCGATCACCGAGCAGACGGGTGCGTCGATCTCGATCGAGGACGACGGCACCATCTTCGTCGGCGCCAGCAACGGCGAGTCGGCGCAGGCGGCAATCGACATGATCAACGCCATCGCCAACCCGCAGCTGCCCAAGGTCGGCGAGCGGTTCCTCGGCACCGTCGTCAAGACCACCGATTTCGGTGCGTTCGTGTCGCTGCTGCCGGGCCGCGACGGCCTGGTGCACATCTCGAAGTTGGGCCGCGGTAAGCGGATCAGCAAGGTCGAGGATGTCGCGAAGGTGGGCGACAAGCTGCGCGTCGAGATCGCCGATATCGACAACCGCGGCAAGATCTCGCTGGTGCTCGTCGCCGAAGAGGGTGCCGATGACGCGCCCGCTGAGGCTCCCGTAGCAGCTGATGCCGCGACAGCCGACGCCTAAACCCGCGTTGCGCCGCGGTTCCCGCGGCGAAGACACCTCCGAGGCAGTGCGGATCTCCGGACTGCCCGGAGGGTTGCGGGTCGTCACCGAGTACATCCCCTCGGTGCACTCGGCATCGGTGGGTGTCTGGGTCGGGGTCGGTTCACGCGATGAGGGAACCTCGGTCGCGGGTGCTGCCCATTTCCTGGAGCACCTGTTGTTCAAGTCGACGCCGACGCGCACCGCGGTCGAGATCGCCCAGGCCGTCGACGCGGTGGGCGGCGAGCTGAACGCCTTCACCGCCCGCGAGCACACCTGCTACTACGCGCATGTGCTCGATGCCGATCTGGAATTGGCCGTCGATCTGGTCGCCGATGTGGTGCTGCGCGGCCAGTGCGCCGCCGATGACGTCGAGATCGAACGTGATGTCGTGCTCGAAGAGATCGCGATGCGCGATGACGACCCCGAGGACACCCTCGGTGATGTCTTCCTCTCGGCGATGTTCGGCGCGCATCCGGTCGGACGGCCCGTCATCGGCAGCGTCGAATCCATCGAGGCGATGACCCGCACCCAGTTGCATTCGTTCCATCAGCGGCGCTACACCCCGGAACGGATGATCCTCGCGGTGGCCGGCAATATCGACCACGACCAGGTGGTCGCGTTGGCGCGCGAGTACTTCGGGCCGAGGTTGGTGCGCGGCCGGACGGCGGTGCCGCACCGCAAGGGCACCGGTCGGGTCGGGGGCACGCCGACACTGCAGCTGATCAACAAGGATTCCGAGCAGACACATCTGTCGCTGGGAGTCCGGACACCGGGTCGGCAGTGGGATCATCGCTGGGCCCTGTCGGTGCTCAACTCCGCACTCGGCGGGGGCTTGAGTTCGCGTCTGTTCCAACAGATCCGGGAGACGCGCGGTCTGGCGTACTCGGTCTATTCGTCGATCGACACCTTCTCCGACGCCGGTGCGCTGTCGGTGTACGCGGCATGCCTGCCGGAGCGTTTCGACGAGGTGGTCCGGGTGGCCACCGACGTGCTCGCCGAGGTGGCTCGCGACGGCATCACCGAGTCCGAATGCCGGATCGCCAAGGGCTCCTTGCGCGGTGGTCTGGTGCTGGGTCTGGAGGACTCCGGGTCGCGTATGCACCGGATCGGGCGCAGCGAACTCAACTACGGCGCGCACCGCACGATCGCGCAGACGCTCGATCAGATCGACGCGGTGACCCTCGACGAGGTCAACGCCATCGCGCGGCGGCTGCTGACCAAGCCGATGGGCGCCGCGGTGCTCGGCCCGCACAGGTCGAAAAAGTCCTTGCCGCAGCGGCTTCGAGATATCGCGGGGTAGGTGGGTACAGTCGGGTGATGCTCCTGTCTCGACGAAGCGTTCTGGTCGGCGGTCTGACAATCGCGGCAGCGGGGGTGGTGGCCGGCTGCGCGGACGAGTCCGCGCTGGCGGCTCCGGCCCTGACGCTGGAAGAGCAGATCGGCGAGCTGGAGGCCCGGCACAACGCCTTCATCGGTCTGTACGCGGTGAATCTGGAATCAGGCTTCGCCCTGGAGAATCGCGCCGACGAGGCGTTCGCGCTCTGCTCCACCTTCAAGGCCTACGCCGCCGGGCGGGTGCTGCGGGGCGTCGCCGATGGTGAATTCACCTTGGAGCAGCAGGTTTACGTCAAGCCCGAAGGGATGTTGCCGAATTCGCCGGTGACGGGCGAGCGGCTGGGCCAGGAGATGACGTTGGCCGAACTGTCCCAGGCGGCCTTGCAGCGCAGCGACAATCTTGCGGCGAACCTGCTGTTGGAGACCCTCGGCGGGCCGCAGGCCATCACCGCCTTCGCGCGCAGTATCGGCGATGACCGCACCCGGCTCGATCGCTGGGAGATCGAACTGAACTCGGCGATACCGGGAGATCCCCGCGACACCACCACACCGCGGGCGCTGGCTGCCGGCTACCGCAACCTGTTGGCAGGTGCCGCATTACCGCCCGCGCAGCGAGAACTGCTCGACGGTTGGATGCGTGCAAACGAGACCTCCAGCATGCGGGTCGGCCTTCCGCCCGGGTGGACCACCGCCGACAAGACCGGTAGCGGGGACTACGCCACCACCAATGATTCCGGTGTCGCGTACGGGCCCGACGGCGCCCGGGTGTTGCTGACGATCATGACCAGGACCCAGTCCTCGGATCCGGAGGCCGAAGGGTTGCGCCCGCTGATCGGCGAGGTCGCGGCACTGGTACTGCCGCAGCTGCTCGGCAGACCGTAGCGGACAGCTCCGATGAGTTCTCGATGCCGTCGATGTCATATCTGGTGACTGCAACGAGAGGATTGACATGAGCGAATACGCCGCCCCGGTGGGGGCGCCCATCTGGTTCGACCTGATGAGCAGTGATCCCGCGGTGGCCGCCGAGTTCTATCGGGCGATCTTCGGCTGGGAGGTCGAGGGGCCGGCCCAACCGGAGTTCGGCGGTTACCAGAATTTCCTGCACAACGGGCACCGGGTGGCAGGTCTGGCCCCGCACATGGCCGAGGCCGGCGGCGTCGCCGACGTGTGGTCGGTCTATCTGCACACCGAGGATGCCGCTGCGACCGCCGATGCGATCGAGGCCGCGGGTGGGTCGGTCATGGTGCCACCGATGCCCGTCGGTGACATGGGTTCGATGATGGTCGCCACCGACACCGCGGGTGCGGTCATCGGGTTCTGGCAGCCGGGAACGCACGTCGGCTTCACCGAGTGGGGCGAGCACGGCACCCCGTACTGGTTCGAGTGCCAGAGCAAGCACTACGAGAAGTCGGTGGCGTTCTACCCCGAGGTCATCGAGGCCCGCCTGGAGGAGATCGGCACCGGCGGTGATCCCGCCGCGATCGGCCCCGACCGCTACGCCCAGGTGTTCGTCGGCGAGAGCGCCTATTCGGGGATCATGGACTCCGCAACGCTCTTTCCGCCCGAGGTGCCGTCGTTCTGGCAGGTCTACGTGATGGTCGATGATGTCGCGGCGACCGTCGCGCTGGCCGGGCCCCTGGGCGCGGAGATCCTGATGCCCGGTGAAGAAACCCCGTACGGCACCCTGGCCGCGATCAAGGACCCGCTCGGGGCGCTCATCTGCCTCGGTCATCCACCGGCCGGGATGTGAACACACCCTGAAGTACACGTCGCCCCATGAAATACACGTCGCCCCTGAAATACACGTCGCCCGGCCGAAGTGTTTCAGCCGGGCGACGGTGGGGGCAGGCGGTTACGCCAGCAGGTTCGCGGGATCGGTGAACGGCAGATCCAGGTCGGCCGCCACCTGTTCGGACAGCAGCGCGCCCTCGTGGGTGGACAGCCCCCTGGCCAATGCGGCATCGGCGGCACACGCGCCCTGCCAGCCCTTGTCGGCCAACTTCAGCACGTAGGGCATCGTCGCGTTGGTGAGCGCGTAGGTCGATGTCCGCGGCACCGCGCCCGGCATGTTCGCCACGCAGTAGAAGACGGTGTCGTGCACGGCGAACGTCGGATCGTCGTGGGTGGTGGGCCGGGAATCCTCGAAACAGCCGCCCTGGTCGATTGCGATATCGACCAGCACCGCGCCCGGCTTCATCTGGGCGACAGTCGCATTGGTGACCAACTTCGGGGCCTTCGCGCCGGGCACCAGGACCGCGCCGATGACCAGGTCGGCCTGCTTGACCGCATCCTCCAGATCCAGGCTCGACGAGTAGCGGGTCTCGATGGCACCGCCGTACTCGGCATCGATCTTGCGCAGGGTGTTGATGTTGAGATCGAACACGGTGACGCGCGCACCCATGCCCATCGCGACAGCGGCGGCGTTGTCGCCGGCCATACCGCCGCCGATGACGACGACCTTGGCCGGGGCGACACCGGGGACGCCGCCCATCAGCACACCGCGACCGCCCTGGGTGCGCATCAGGTGGTAGGCACCCACCTGCGCGGCAAGACGTCCGGCGACCTCGCTCATCGGCGCCAGCAGCGGTAGCGCATGGTCGGCGGTCTGCACGGTCTCGTACGCGATGGACGTCGTGCCGGAGGCCAGCAGCGCATCGGTGCACGGCTTGGAGGCGGCCAGGTGCAGGTAGGTGAACAGCGTCTGACCCTTGCGCAGGCGCGCATATTCGGCCGCGATCGGTTCCTTGACCTTCAGCAGCAGGTCGGCATCGGCCCAGACCTGGTCGGCGGTGGCGACGATCTCCGCGCCCGCGGCCTTGAAGTCGTTGTCGGTGATGGCCGATCCGTCGCCGGCGCCCGCCTGGATGATGACGTCATGGCCGCGGCGGGTGAGTTCGGCGACACCGGCCGGGGTGATGGCGACGCGGAATTCGTTGTTCTTGATCTCGGTCGGGATACCGACGAGCATGATCGCTCCTTGCGATTGAGGTGTGGCTCAATTGTGAAGAAAATCCGGAGGACTGGCAATAAATATGGGGAGACTTCGTTAAAGTCGTCGCATGCGTGAACAATCATCGACACCACGGGCGCGTCTGGCGCCTTCGCCGAAGGATGTTCGGCACGCCGAGCTCGATGACATCGACCGGCGGATGCTGCTGGCGCTGCACGCGGATGCCCGCATCTCCAACAGCGCACTCGCCGAGACCGTCGGCATCGCCCCGTCGACCTGTCATGGCCGGCTGCGGCGGCTACAGGACCTCGGGGTGATCCGGGGTTTCTTCACCGATATCGATCCCGCGGCGGTCGGTTTGACCCTGCAGGCCATGATCTCGGTGAGCCTGAACTCCACTGCCCGGGGCCGGATCCGCGATTTCATCCAGCAGATCCGGCGGCGCCCGCAGGTGATGAATGTGTACTTCCTGGCCGGCGGTGACGATTTCATCCTGCACGTCGCTGCCCGCGATACCGAGGACCTGCGCGCCTTCGTGGTCGAGAACCTCAACGCCGATGCCGATGTCGCCGGCACCCAGACCTCGCTGATCTTCGAGCACCTGCGCGGAGCATCGCCGTTGTGAGCGTGGAGGAGGATCTCGACGCCCTGTACGGCGTTGCGCCCGAGGACTTCACCGCGTTGCGCACGGAGCGGGTGGCGGCGGCCAAACAGCGCGGCGACGCCGACGCGGCGAAAGCCATCGCCGCCGCGCGCCGGCCCACCGCGGCGGCGTGGGTGGTCAACGTTCTGGTCCGGGTGGATCCGACGGCGAAGACCCGCCTCCGGGAGTTGACCGCGGCGTTGCAAGCCGCGCATGCGGCGATGGACGGGCCGCGTATCCGCGAGCTCACCGGCGTGCAGCGCACCGTGATCACCGAGCTGGCCCGGGCTGCGTTCGCGGCCGCCGGTGTCCCCGATCCCACTGCCGCACTGCGCAATGACGTGACCGACACCCTGCAGGCCGCGGTGGCCGACCCCGAGGTGGCCGGCCGGCTGGGGCGACTGGAGAAGGCCGCGGAGTGGTCCGGATTCGGCGACTTCGGCGCGGTCTCGGCGCAGGTGTCCGCACCGGTACCGGCGCCCGAACCCAAGGTCGACCGGCGGGCCGCCGAGAAGCACCGGCGCGCCGTGGCCGCGGCCGAACGTGGGTACGCCGACGCCCAGGCTGAGGTGGCCGACCGGACGACCGCGTTGGCGACGGCGCGGCGCCGGTACGAGGAACTGCTGCAGTCGTTGAGGGCAGCCGAGCACGCCGTCGATACCGCGCAGGAAACGTTGCAGGATGCCAATGACGATCTGACGCAGGCTGATTCGGCGCTCACAGCGCTGCGGGCGCAGTCGCCGGACTGAGCTCAGGCTCCGACGAGTTCCGGGTGGAACGCGGTGACCAGCCGGCGGATACCGTCGCGCCAATCCACCGTCGTGCCGCCGACGAGTTCGTGCATGCGCGTCGTATCGGTCGGGCCACCGCGTAGCGCCTGCTCGCTCTCGGCGAAGACGGGTTCGCGGCCGACGAGTTCCCCGATGTAGGTGCACCACTCCTGCAGGCTGACGGTCTGGTCACCGCACCAGTTGACGGTCGTCGCCGGCACCGACGCGGCCTCGAGCATCTTGGGCAGCATGGCGATGATGTCATCCTCGTGGATGGGGTTGTACCGCGCCGGACCTCCCGGTGGGACGGCGATCGGCATGCCCGACAGGATCATCTCCATCTGATAGAACGGCCAGCCACCGTTGTCCCCGTAGGGCACATTGAGCCTGCCGATGACCGTGGGCACCCCGAGCGCGCGGGCCATCGTCCTGGCCACCACCTCGCCGGCGATCTTCGAGATCGAGTACGTGGGGAACAGCGACTTGTGGTTGTCGCCGAGAGCCGCCGTCTCCGTGCGCGGTTCGTCATCCGGCGGGTCGTACACCGCGGCCGACGAACAGTGCAGGAACGCCTTGGCGTCGGCGCAGTGCGCCATCAGCAGGCCGACGGATTCGGCATTGGCGCCCAGATCCTTGTCCCAGCGACCGCTCTTGGCGACCGCGAGGTTCAGCACGTAGTCGAAATCGGACGGGATACCGCTGAAATCGCCTGCGGCGAGGTTGACCTTCTCGCAGCGAATCCCTGCACGCTCCAAGTTCTCTCGGGCCGCCGCGTCGGTGAAGCGGGCGATACCCCACACCTCGTTCTCGGCGGCCAGTGCCAACGCCAGGGGTGCCGCGACCTGTCCGGTCGGGCCGGTGATGAGGATCTTGGAGCCACGCATGGCCAGATGCTACTCGGCGCGCAGTACCAGTCCGTCGGCTTTGGCTCCGCCGGTCAGTGTCAGCTGATCACCGTCGACCGACGCCTGCACCGGACCCTCGAGGACGCGCCGGATCGACTGCTCGATCTCGCCGACCTCACCCGGGCACACCGGGCCGCTGGTGGTGATCGGCCCGAACGTGACGATGCCGTCCACGACATCCGCGCGGCCGTAGAAGGTGTTGCACCCGGTCCACCCGACGACGGTCTGATCGTCGCGGATGGTCAGGCCGGGCTTGGACTCCTCAAGCGCCACCGAGGTCATGACGGCATCGGCGGACACCAGGCTCTGCACCCGCCAGCTGGTGCCGATCAGCGGCCGATCGGGATCCACCGCTTCCTTGTCGCGCAGCGTGACCGTTGCCGTCGGTGTGGTCAGGGTGAGGTCATCACCGCTGAGC
>JBPPMV010000267.1:0-11214 GCA_051306235.1 Mycobacterium sp.
GGCGGCCAACTGGGCCATCACGGTGACCTTCCCCGAACTGCGCAACAACCTGGGCCTGGCCTACGGTTTCTACGCGCTGTGCGCGGTGCTGTCGTTCGTGTTCGTCACCAAGTGGGTGCGTGAGACCAAGGGCGTCTCGCTGGAGGACATGCACGCCGAGGTGCTCAGCGAGGACAAATCCGCCACGAACTGATGTCGAGGTGGATCCCGGTGTGACCTGCGGTAGGTCCGCCCCACCGTTACCGTGAGTGCCGGGAGCACGATGGTTTGTGGGGGTGAGCAGTTGGACACCGACCGATTGCCGTCACGGGACGTCGCGGCGATCGCGGTGCCGTGGGTGCTGGTGGCGGCGCTGGCGCTGGCGATGGTGCTCGCACGCGACGCGGCCTACCTACCCGTCGTGGATGATGCGATCTCGGTGGCCCTCGCTGCCTTCGCTGCAGCGCGCGCTGCGATAGCCGCCCGCGCGTGCGTCGGGCCTGCGCGCCTGGCCTGGTGGATCCTGGCCGCGGCGCTGGCGACATGGGCCATCGGTGACGCGATCTGGCTGACGTACGACGTGGTGCTGCGCGAACCGCCGACACCCTCGCCTGCGGATCTGTTCTATCTGGCGTTCAACGTGCTCGTCGCGGTCGGCCTGTCCCAGCTTCTCGCGACCGGAACTCTGATCTCACGGGTGCATCTGGCGCTGGACGCACTGACGGTCTCGCTCTGCCTGTTTCTGTTGGTGTGGATTTTCAGCCTGAATCGCGTGTTCGACAACCTCCGTGACGACAACGTCGAGTTGACCCTGGCGCTGATCACTCCCTTGGCCGATGTGGTGGTGCTGTCGATCGCTGTTCTGGCTCTGGCGCGCTCACGACGCCGCAGGCCCGTGGCGCTGGCGTTGATCACCGTCGCCCTCACGATGATCACCGTCGCCGACGTCACGCTGGCGTTTCTGATCGTCGACGGCAGTTACCGCAGTGGACATTTCATCGATCTGCTCTGGGCATCCGGGATGGCGTTGTTCGCTACCGCGGCGGTGCTGAGCAGGCGCCCGGAGGCTGCGCCCGAGCGCCCCGCGCCGGTCCCGTCTCATTCGTCGCTGTGGTTGCCCTACGTTCCCTTGCTGCTTGCAGGCGTCCTCGGTCCGCCGGTGGTGATGCGCGGATTCGAGAGCGCGCTCGTGCCGCTGATCGTCTGTGTCGTCTGCGCCCGGCAGATCCTCTCGGCCTGGGACAACCGGCAGCTGCTGACCGCGGCAGCCGATCAGGCGTTGCGGGATCCGTTGACCGGCTTGGCGAATCGCACATTGTTCAACGAGCGTTTGAACCACGCGATGTTGTTACGCGTCCGCGATTCCCGGCCCATCACCGTGATCTCGATCGATCTCGACGATTTCAAGCTCGTCAATGACAGCCTCGGTCACCCGGTTGCGGACCGCCTGCTGATCGGGGCCGGGCAACGCTTCCTGGAGTGCGTCCGGACCGGCGACACCGTCGCGCGCCTGGGTGGCGACGAGTTCATGATGCTGCTGGAGGGCGGTGCGGACGACCATCAGTTGGTCGCGCAACGGGTGGTCGAGGCTTTCGAGCGGCCGTTCACGGTCGATGACAACGAGGTGTTCCTGCGACCGAGCCTCGGCGTGGCGACGGCATCCGAGGACGAGCCGGACCTGAGCGCGGAGATCCTGATGACGCGTGCCGACCTGGCGATGTACGCGGCCAAACGATCGGCGGCGGACGTCCGGACTTTTGCCGCCGATCTCGCCACGACGCATGCCGACAACGTCGACGTCAAGCAGCGGTCGGTTCGACCCAAGGGCGGGGGAGCCGAACGTATCCGCCTGCTGGGTGAGCTTCGCGATGCAGTTGATCGCCGCACGATCGAGGTTGCCTACCAGCCCAAGGTGAATCTGGGTAACGGACGGGTCAGCGGTGTCGAGGGATTGGTGCGGTGGCCGCATCCGCGGCTGGGCCCGCTGCTTCCCGATGCCTTCCTGCCTCTCGTGCGCCAACACGGGCTGATGCGCCCGGTATCCGAGATCGTCGTCAGCAAGGTGCTCGATGATGCCGCCGACTGGCATTCGAAGAATCTGGACATCCCCGTCGCGATCAACCTGTTCGCACCGATGCTGCGTGACACCCGACTGCCCGAACAACTCTGCAAGGAACTCGACAGCCGCCACCTCCACCATGACGTGCTGACCGTGGAGATCACCGAGGACCTGGTCCTGACCGAGGTCGGCACGGTCCAAGCGGTGCTGCGCGAACTGCGGGAACGGGGCGTGCGGGTCTCCATCGACGACTTCGGCACCGGATACTCGGCGCTGTCCTACCTGCGTGACCTCGCCGTCGACGAGGTGAAACTCGACCGACAGTTCGTCGCCGACGTCACCTCCGACGCGCGGGCCGCCGCTGTCGTCAGCGCCGTGATCAATCTGACCCATACCCTCGGTATCTCGGTGGTCGCCGAAGGTGTCGAAGACGCGGGCACCGCCGACTGGCTGACACAGCACGGCTGTGACACCGGCCAGGGCTTCTTCTTCAGCACCCCGGTCGAACCCGCCGCGGTGCCCGCGCTGCTCGGCAGACTGGGCGTGTCCAGTTCGACGAGATGAATACCGCTTAGGTGTTCTCCGGCACCCGTGAAACAATCGGTGCCCGTGAAGACTTTCGACGGCCTGTTCGCCGAGCTCAGTGAGAAAGCGCAGACCCGGCCGGCCGGCAGCGGCACGGTCGCCGCGCTGGACGCCGGCGTGCACGGGCTCGGCAAAAAGATCATCGAAGAGGCCGGCGAGGTGTGGCTGGCCGCCGAGCACGAGAGCGATGATGCGCTCGCCGAAGAGATCAGCCAGCTGCTGTACTGGACGCAGGTGCTCATGCTCGCCCGTGGCCTGAAGCTCGACGACGTCTACCGGAACCTCTGATGGTGCTGCGAGTCGCCGTGCCCAACAAGGGTGCGCTCAGTGAATCCGCCGCCGAGATCCTCTCCGAGGCGGGCTACCGGCGCCGGACCGATCCCAAGGATCTGACCGTCGTCGACCCGGCCAACAACGTCGAGTTCTTCTTCCTGCGGCCCAAGGACATCGCGATCTACGTCGGCTCCGGTGAGCTGGATCTCGGGATCACCGGTCGCGATCTGGCGGCCGAGTCCGTGGCGCCGGTACAGGAACGGCTCGCGCTCGGTTTCGGTTCGTCGACCTTCCGCTACGCCGCCCCGGCCGGCCGGGACTGGACGGTGGCCGAACTGGCCGGCAAGCGGATCGCCACCGCGTATCCCAATCTGGTACGGAATGACCTGGCCGACAAGGGGATCGACGCCACCGTCATCCGCCTCGACGGCGCCGTCGAGATCTCCATCCAGCTCGGAGTGGCCGATGTCATCGCCGATATCGTCGGATCCGGCCGCACGCTGGGCCTGCACAATCTGGTGGCCTTCGGCGACTCGCTGTGTGATTCTGAGGCGATCCTGATCGAACGCGCCGACCCGGACCCCGATCCGGCGCGGGATCAACTCGCCGCCCGGGTACAGGGCGTGGTTTTCGGGCAGCAGTACCTGATGCTGGACTACGACTGCCCCCGCAGTGTGCTCGACGAGGCCACCGCGGTTACCCCTGGTCTCGAATCGCCGACCATCGCGCCCCTCGCCGATCCGGACTGGGTGGCGGTGCGCGCGTTGGTGCCCCGGCGCGATGTCAACGCCATCATGGATGAGATCGCCGCCATCGGCGCCAAGGCGATTCTGGCGTCTGACATCAGATTCTGCCGGTTCTGATCGTGACGCGCGATATCGTCGCGCGTGTTAGCGTCCGGATGTCCGTCCACCGCATGGAGGTTCGATGACGCAGGTACTCGCCCTTGTTCTGGCCTTGCTGATCGGTGTCATCGCGGGTTTCCGGGCGATGACGGCACCGGCCGTCGTCGCGTGGGGGGCGATGCTCGGCTGGATCGACGTCACCGACAAATGGTCGGAGTGGGTCGCGCACCCGATCACGGTCACGGTGCTCACCATCCTGCTCATCGGCGAACTGATCACCGACCAGCTGCCGAAGACACCCAGCCGTAAGGTGCCTGCGCAGTTCATCGCCCGGTTGATCACCGGTGGTTTCGCCGGCGCCGTCATCGGTAGCGCGTTCTTCCACACGTTCTCCGCCACCGGCGCAGGAATCGTGGGTGCGGTGCTCGGTACCTTGGCGGGCGCCGAACTCCGCAGCAGGCTCTCGGCGTCCAAGAACGGCAACGACCGGCCCGGTGCATTCATCGAGGATTTCCTCGCCGTGGGCGGAGGCTTCCTCATCGCGTTCCTCGTCAGCTTCGTAGGGTAAGCGCCGCCGTGCCCGCCCCCGCACCGCAGCATTTCGACGCCGTCATCATCGGCGCAGGCCAGGCGGGGCCGCCGCTGGCGGGTCGGCTGACCGCCGCGGGCCAGACCGTCGCGGTGATCGAGCGCAAACTGGTCGGCGGCACCTGCGTCAACTACGGCTGCATCCCGACCAAGACGCTGGTGGCCAGTGCCCATGCCGCCCATATCGCCCGGCGTGCAGCTGATTTCGGCATCGGTACCGGCGAGGTCACCGTCGATATGGCGAAGGTCAAGGCCCGCAAGGACCGCATCAGCGGCGATGACCGCGAGGGTCTGGAGTCGTGGATCGAGGGGATGATGGGCGCCGTCCTGATTCGCGGGCATGCGCGCTTCGAGAGCCCGCACACCATCCGGGTCGACGATCAACTGCTCGAAGCGGATCGCATCTACCTCAACGTCGGTGGCCGCGCCGTGGCGCCGGACATGCCGGGACTGGCCGATGTCGACTATCTGACCAACGTCGGGATCCTCGATCTCGAGGTGGTGCCCGAGCATCTGGTGATCATCGGCGGCAGCTATATCGCACTGGAGTTCGCGCAGATGTACCGGCGCTTCGGCGCCGAGGTGACCGTCGTCGAGAAGGGCCCCCGCCTGACCGGCAGGGAGGACGAGGACGTCTCGGCGGCGATCAAGGACATCCTCGAAGCCGAGGGCATCAACATCGTCCTCGGTGCAGATGCGATCAGTTTCGCCAAGGACGACAAGGCTTCTGGCGGCTTCGCGGTCACCCCGCGCGACGGTGCGCAGCCGATCACCGGCAGCCATCTGCTCGTCGCGGTCGGCCGCCGGCCCAATACCGACGATCTGGGCCTCGACATCGCCGGCGTCGAGACGGACAAGCACGGGTATGTCATCGTCGACGACCAGCTGCGCAGCACCGCCGAGCACATCTGGGCAATGGGGGACTGTAACGGCAAGGGCGCGTTCACCCACACCTCCTACAACGATTTCGAGATCGTGGCCGCCAATCTGCTCGATGACGACCCCCGCCGGGTCAGCGACCGCGTCAGCACCTACGCGCTCTACATCGACCCACCGCTGGGCCGCGCCGGGATGACCGCCGACGAGGTTCGCAGGTCGGGACGAAAAGCGTTGGTGGGCAAGCGGCCCATGACGCGGGTGGGCCGCGCCGTCGAGAAGGGCGAGACGCAGGGCTTCATGAAGGTCGTCGTCGACGCCGAGACGAAGGAGATCCTCGGCGCCGCGATCCTCGGGGTCGGCGGCGACGAGGTCGTGCACCTGATTCTCGACGTGATGACCGCCAAGCTGCCCTATACCGCGATCTCGCGGACCATGCACATCCATCCCACCGTCAGCGAGTTGGTGCCGACACTGCTGCAGGATCTCACGCCGCTGGACTAGCGGCCCGCCCGGCATTCAGCTGGGCGGTGACCAGCGCGACCCGCTGCCCCAGGTGCCGGCAGGTCCGCATATCGGCGGGGTGGACATCCTCGGGTCCGGCATCGACATCGGTCTGCGCGCCGGCGCCCAGCCAGAAGCCGAGCCGGTTCTGATCCTGATCGCTGCCCGTCGAACTGTTCCAGCCCGGCCCCAGACCCAGACTGACCCAGTGCATGTGGTGCTGGGCGGCGAACACCGTCAGTGAGATCAGGGCCGTCAGCTTGTCCCCGCTCTTGGCGCCAGAGTTCGTGAAGCCTGCGGCGACCTTGTCGATCCACGCACCGGTGGCGCAGCGGCGCCCGCTCTTCTCGGCGAACGTCTGGAACCCGGCCGACACGTTGCCCATGTATGTGGCGGTGCCGAAGATGATCGCATCGGCGGCATCCAGTGCGGCCCAGTCGGCATCGGTCATCGTGTCGACCGCCGCGGTGCTGACGAGCGCACCCGCACCGCGCGCACCATCGGCGACAGAGCCCGCCAGGGTCGCGGTATGCCCGAAGCCGGAGTGATAGGCCACCACGATGGTCGGTGCCGTATCGAACATGTTGTCCTGCATCAATTTCCCTTCATTGCTTCAGGTGGCCAACGCCGGCGATCTCGTGGTAACGCGTAGCCCAGTTGGGTGGCCGATCGCCGGCCAGGTAGGCGTCGAGGCGGTCCAGGAAGGCCTGGGTGCCGGGCCGGAACTCGTGGGCGTTCGGCACACCCAGACCGCTGTGGGTGAACCGCAGGATCGTTGTCTCACCGTCGGTGTTCAGTTCGTAGCGGACCACGCCTGGTTCGACGATCGGCTGATGCCATTCGTGGGCGAACACATGCGGCGGATCCCAGACGAGGATGCGGCCGGTCATCCGCTTCCGTTCCCGCGCAACGGCGGGACCTGCCGCCACCATCTCGATGGTGCCACCTTCGCGAGGGTCGATCCTGGTCGGACCCATCCACTTCCTGCGCTGTGCGGGGTCGGTGATCGCCGCCCAGACATCCTCGATCGGGTGAGACAGCCGCCGTTCGAACCGAAGTGTCGCGAGATCGCCGTCGATGACGAGCTCGCCGGTGCGAGTGGTCATATCGGCCCCTTGCCGGTGTCCAGATGTCGCTCGAGGGCATCGAGGTGGTCGGCCCAGAAGTGCCGGTAGCGCTCGATCCAATCGTCCATCTGGACGAGTCCGTCGGGGCGTAGCGCGTAGATGCGCCGCTGCGCGTCAGAACGCACTTCCACCAGGCCCACCTCGCGCAGGACCCGCAGGTGCCGCGACACCGTCGGCTGCGTCAGACCCGGCAGTGCGTCGACCAGTTCACCCGCGGTGCGTTCGCCGTCCCGCAGGGCGTCGAGCAGGGTTCGCCGACTGGGCTCCGCCACGGCTTCGAAGACATCCACACCACGATTATGCACCAGCATCTATATAGACGCAAGTAAATATATGGCTAGTGCGCGGCTCGAAGCATTCGCAGCATCCCGATCTCCGAACCGTTCTTGGTCAACTCCACGTTGAGCCACAGCACGGTGTCGGCCACCGACCGCCCGGCCTCGGGGCCCCACGGAAATGCCGAGGGGGCAGCCAGATCCACCGGCGTCAGCGCCGCGAGAAGTTCCAGCCACCGCCCGCGTAGCGCCCTGATCTGGCGCACCGCCTCCGCGGGACCGGGCCAGGCGATATCGGCTCGCGGCCGCGCCGGTCGGCCGGCGAGGTGGTCGAGGGCCGTGGACCACCAGAAGATGATGTGCCAGCTGAGCCAGCCGATGGTGGGCACGGGAATAGGATCGGGTTCGGCATCGGCCCAGTCCGGGTACCAATGGCCCGCGGTGTCCTGACGTACCGTCCACACCAGACCCGCCGGCTCCCAGAAGAAATCCTCGTCCTGCAGGGCCGACAGGTGCAGGTCGGTCAGCGCCCACGCGAGGTCGAACTGACGCGTGAGCTCGGTCAAGCGGCACTCTGGGTGGCGGCCTCGTGCATGCCATCGAGGGTGCCCGCACCGATCTGAGCGGCCAGACCATCGCGCAGCGTGGCCGCATCCTCGAAGCTCTTCGCATGCTCGGTGCGGAAATGCGCGTACTGCCGGTCGATCTGAACGGGCCAGCGGGCCAGCCCGCAGACGCGGGCGATCAGCACGAAGTGCAGCGCCAGCAGCTGCAGCACCAGATTGATCAGCCACAGCGACACCATGAACACGGCGGCCAGAGCGATGAGCACCGCCTTACCCGCGTAGATGATCACCCACAGCACCACACCGACGGTCAGCTGCAGGACGCGCAGCGCCGCGCCGGGCGGCTCCTCGGTCGCCGCCGGGTCCTCGACGGCGCTGTCCTTCTCCGACGGGCTGTGCCACATCTCGCGGAACGAGACGGGTCCCCGCCAGGGCATCCACCGCCGGCGCACGGTCCAGGTCACACCGTCGCTCCCGGTCACCGAGAAACCCGACACAGCCTCACCTCCGTTGTACGAGAAGTGTTTGCGCAGAGGTTCCCACGAAACCCTGCCGGTCGAAGATATCGGCCGTCGTCACCCCGATACCGTCCGGGCCGATCGAACCGCGGGCACGCAACGCGAAGTCGTTGCCGCTGGGCGCCCGGTGCAGATGAACTGCGGTGTCGGTGTTCATGAACACGAACGCGTCGGGGTCGATTGCCGCGCCGACCCCGTTGGCGGAGTCGACCACCATCGCCAAGCGCTGCAAATCCGTCAGCGGCTCGGAATCGACCAGCGGCACAAGCGGACTCATCCAGACCACCGAAGAATCGCCGGGTGCCGTCTGTTGTTTGCGCCAACTGACGGTGTCCAGATAGCCGGGCGCGCCCATCCACCCGTGCGGATTGTCCAGCGCCGCACCCTCGACCAGCGGGGGATACCGGTCGGTGATGGCATCGGCGGTATCACTGGTCGCCAGCAGCCAGGCGCTCACCCGTGCCAGCACCCGGTCCTTGCCCGCCACGGTCCGCATCTCCGCGACCGCCATGGTGATCCGGGCGCCGGGACGCTCCACCCAGGCGCGGACCTTGATCGGGGCGACCGGGATGGCGCCCAGAATATCGAGCACCAGCCGCCCCACCCGCAGCTCCGGGCGGTCGACGTAGAGCTCCTGGATCACCTTGGTCAGCAGCGCCAGCGGGGGTGAGCCGTGCTGGATAGCGGCGTCCCAGTTGCTGGCGGTTCCCGATGTCGATTCGAACACCTGATACCCGTCGGCTTCCGGCAGCCGACGGTAGTAGCAGTCGCTCACTCGATGACTTCTTCCCGGGCCGCTTCGCTCCTGCCCTCCGAAGCCATTCCCCGGGTCGCTTCGCTCCTGCCCTCCGAAGCCGGTTCTTGTGGCCAGCCCGGATACTCCGGAGGCGTGCCCCCGAACTCCGGGCAGAGCTGCTGATGCGCACACCAACTGCACAACCGGGACTTGCTGGCGCGGAAATCGCCTGTGCTGCCCGCCGATTGGATGGCCCGCCAGATCGCGATCAGCGTCCGCTCGAAGCGGACCAGCTCCTCGAGATCTGGGGAGTAGTCCAGCACCTGCCCGTCGGCGAGGTAGAGCAACCGCAGCCGGGCCGGCAGCACGCCCCGCGAACGCCACAGCGCGACGGCATAGAACTTCATCTGGAACAGTGCCTTGGCCTCGGCCAGCGCCCAGACTTCCGACGGTGACTTGCCGGTCTTGTAATCGACCACCCGCATCTCACCGGTGGCGGCGACATCGATGCGGTCGACAAAACCACGCAGCAACGTGCCGTCGGCCAACTCGACCTCGACCCGTTGCTCACAGCTCTGTGGGTCGAAGCGGGTGGGATCCTCTAGCCGGTAGTACCCCGACAGCAACTTGCGGGCATCACGCAGCAGCTCGGCGCGCAGTTCGGGAGCGATCCCGGCGCCTTCGGCCGCCACCCGGTCCAGCGCCGGGTCGATCAATGTCAGCGCCGTGTCGTGACCACGCTCGGCGGCAGGCAGCGCATAGAGCCCTTCGAGGGCGGCATGCACCACCGAACCGCGCAGCTGAGCCGTCGACACCGGCTCTGGCAGTCGGTCGATGGCCCGGAACCGGTAGAGCAGAGGGCACTGTTTGAAATCGCTGGCCCGCGAGGGTGACAGGGCCGGCCGCCAACCGGTTCGGGCAGGGGCGGGGGCAGTCATGTGATCGAGAATAGGCCTGGCCACCGACAAACGCGGTGCAGTTCAGGCGGCGCGTCCGGGAGGCTTTCGCGTTGCCGGACCCCGGTCTGGCAGGCTGACCACGTGCAAATCACTGGTCCGTTCGTCGATGGCGATCGCGTGCAACTCACCGACGCCAAAGGACGGCACTACACGATGGTGCTCACGCCCGGGGCGGAGTTCCACACCCACCGCGGCGCCTGTCGGCACGACGATGTGATCGGGCAGCCCGAGGGCAGCGTCGTGAAGTCGACCAACGGCGAGCCGTTCCTGGTGTTGCGGCCGCTGCTCATCGACTACGTGTTGTCGATGCCGCGCGGGGCGCAGGTCATCTACCCCAAGGATGCCGCGCAGATCGTGCACGAGGGCGATATCTTCCCCGGCGCGAGGGTGCTGGAGGCCGGCGCCGGATCCGGGGCGCTGACGTGCTCCCTGCTGCGCGCGGTCGGCCCGACCGGGAAGGTCATCTCCTACGAGGTACGCGATGACCACGCCGTGCACGCGATCCGCAACGTGGAGACGTTCTTCGGGGAGCGTCCGGCCAACTGGGATCTGCGCATCGCCGATCTCCTTGCGTATCCGGCAGGCAAGGCGGTAGGGGCGAGCGTAGCGACGGGGGACAAGGCTGCCCGCGCGAGCGTAGTGACGGGGGAAGCCGAGGTGGACCGGGTGGTACTGGACATGCTCGCGCCCTGGGACGTGCTGGATACGGTGTCGAACGCGCTCGTGCCCGGCGGGGTGCTGATCATCTACGTCGCCACCGTGACTCAGCTGTCCAAGACCGTGGAGGCGCTGCGCGAACAGCAGTGCTGGACTGAGCCGCGGTCCTGGGAGACCATGCAGCGCGGCTGGAATGTGGTCGGACTCGCAGTGCGGCCACAACACAACATGCGGGGACACACCGCTTTTCTCATCAGCGCCCGCCGCTTGGCGCCCGGCACCGTGACCCCGACCCCGTTACGCCGCAAGCGGCCGCAGGTCTGACCGCTCCCTCATTCGTCAGTGCTGCGGTGCAGACCCCGTCGGGTCGAGAGAAGCTGGAACTCGGGCCGGTCTGCCACCAGGCGCTCCGCGGCGTCGAGGACCTCCACCACATGCGCCCGATCGCCGGCCACCACCGACAGGCCGATGTTGGCCCGGCGGTGTAGATCCTGATCTCCGGTTTCAGCCGCCGACACCGAGAACCGCCGGCCCAGTTCGGCGATGACGGGCCGGATGACAGAACGCTTCTGTTTGAGCGAATGCACATCGCCGAGCAGAAGATCGCACTCCAGCCAGCCGATCCACATGGGCTACCTCGGTGGGCCGGGCGGAGCCGGGACGGAAG
>JBPPMV010000268.1:0-17636 GCA_051306235.1 Mycobacterium sp.
TCGGGGCGAGACCATGACAAGTTCGGGAGAAGCTCCCCGGACCCATAGCGGAAGCCCTCGCGTGGCCGCGTCAGTACGACGCGCCCGGGGGCTTGAGGAGAATTTGTGGCCGAAGATGCCCCTACCCAAGAAACAGCCGAAGACACCCAGCGCAGCGAGGAACTGCCGGCGAAGCTGAGAGTTCACTCGCTGGCTCGTGTGCTCGGTACCACCAGCAAGCGCATCGTGGATGCTCTTGCCAGCCTGGACGGACGGGCCCGCAGCCCGCACTCCACGGTCGAGCGAGCCGACGCCGAACGGGTCCGAGACGTCCTCAACGCCGAGGCCGCCGCAGCTGCGGTCGAACCTCCGGTGGTCGACGCTACGCCGGAACCCGCCGCTCCGGAGGCCTCCGTCCCGGAGGTCGCTGCGCCTGAAGCGCCGGCTGTCGAGGAGCCAGAGTCACGTCTGCTGCTCGAGGCGCCGCCGTCGTCCGAGCCGCAACCGGAAACCGGCAAGACCGGTACCGCCGAACCTTCGCCGTACCTGCCGCTGTTCGTCGCGCCGCAGCCCGTGGAGTTCAAGCGGCGACCGGCACCCGTCGAGGACCTCGTGGGCGATGACGATGACGACGATGATGACGCCGACACCGCCGAAGTCGATATCGCAGATGGTGATGATGCCGGCGACGATGATCAGACCGATCGGCCTGCTGCCCGCCGCCGCCGTCGCGGCCGCCGGGGCCGGGGCCGCGGACGTGGTGAGCAGAGCGCCGACGACTCCGACGACGACTCCGACGACACCGAGGCAGAAACCGGCGAACAGGCCGGCACCGAGGAGTCCGAGGGCGAGGACGCCGATTCCGAGGACACCGATTCCGACGATGACAACGGCGAGGACGGCGGGGGTTCGGAAGCGGGCAACCGCCGCCGCCGTCGGCGTCGCCGCCGCAAGTCGGGAGGCGGGGACGGCGACGAGCCCACCACGGCCGACGATCCGCCGAACACCGTCGTGCATGAGCGTGCCCCGAGAGAGAAGTCGGCGAAATCCGGCCGGGACCCCGACGAGATCCAGGGCATCTCCGGATCGACCCGGCTCGAAGCCAAGCGCCAGCGCCGCCGCGACGGCCGCGACGCCGGACGCCGTCGTCCGCCGATCCTGAGCGAGGCCGAGTTCCTGGCCCGCCGTGAGGCCGTCGAGCGCACCATGATCGTGCGCGACAAGACCCGCATCGAGCCGCCGCACGAGGGCGCCCGGTACACCCAGATCGCCGTTCTCGAGGACGGCGTCGTGGTCGAGCATTTCGTCACGTCCGCCGCATCGGCCTCACTGGTCGGCAATATCTACCTCGGCATCGTGCAGAACGTGTTGCCCTCGATGGAGGCGGCGTTCGTCGACATCGGTCGCGGCCGCAACGGAGTGCTCTACGCCGGTGAGGTCAACTGGGAGGCCGCCGGTCTCGGTGGCGCGCAGCGCAAGATCGAACAGGCGCTCAAGCCCGGCGATTACGTCGTCGTCCAGGTCAGCAAGGATCCGGTCGGCCACAAGGGCGCCCGACTCACCACGCAGGTCTCGCTGGCCGGCCGCTACCTGGTCTACGTGCCCGGTGCATCGTCCACGGGTATCAGCCGCAAGCTGCCCGATACCGAACGCCAGCGTCTGAAAGAAATTCTGCGCGAGGTCGTTCCCGCCGGTGCCGGCGTGATCATCCGCACCGCCTCCGAGGGCGTCAAGGAAGACGACATCCGCTCCGACGTCAACCGGTTGCAGGAGCGGTGGACGCAGATCGAGGCCAACGCCGCCGATGTCACCGCCAAGAAGGCCGGCGCCGCCATCGCGCTCTACGAAGAGCCCGATGTGCTGGTCAAGGTCATCCGCGATCTGTTCAACGAGGACTTCACCGGCCTCATCGTGTCCGGTGACGACGCCTGGAACACCATCAACGACTATGTGAATGCCGTTGCCCCGGAACTGGTTCCACGATTGACCAAGTACGAGCCCGGCTCGAACGAAGGCCCGGATGTGTTCGCGGTGCATCGCATCGACGAGCAGCTCGCCAAGGCCATGGACCGCAAGGTGTGGCTGCCTTCGGGTGGCACCCTGGTCATCGATCGCACCGAGGCGATGACCGTGGTGGACGTCAACACCGGCAAGTTCACCGGCTCGGGCGGCAACCTCGAGCAGACGGTGACCAAGAACAATCTCGAGGCCGCCGAGGAGACCGTCCGTCAGCTGCGGCTGCGCGATATCGGCGGAATGATCGTCATCGACTTCATCGACATGGTGCTGGAGTCCAATCGCGATCTGGTGCTGCGTCGGCTGACCGAGGCGCTGGCCCGGGACCGGACGCGCCATCAGGTCTCCGAGGTGACCTCGCTGGGGTTGGTGCAGCTGACGCGTAAGAAGCTCGGCACGGGTCTGATCGAGGCCTTCTCCACCACCTGCACGCATTGCGCGGGCCGCGGGATTCACCTGCATTCCGACCCGGTGGATTCGGGGGCGCCGTCCGGCGGTTCCGGAGCCGGTCGTAAGTCCGAGCCGGGCACCGGACGCCGCAGCAAGCGTGGCAAGAAGGCGGCCAAGCCCGAAGAGGTTCCGGACGACATCCAGATGGCCAAGGTGCCCTCGCACGCTGCCGGTGAGCATCCGATGTTCAAGGCGATGGCCGCCGGCCTGCACGGATCCGATGAGGACGAGACCGGCGAACCCGACGAGTTGGTGATCGACGGCGTGATCGCCGAGGACACCGGCGAATCGCCGGCGGATGCGGATTACGAGGAGCCCAGCACCGAGGACGACTCCGACGATGACTCCGACGATGATTCGGACGATGATGACGACGACTCCGAGGACCTTGCCGGCATCGATGATGACGACGACGAGGACGATGAGGAAGAGCTCGACGTCCTGGAAGACGACGAGGACTCAGACGACGAGGACGACGACGACTCGGACGACGATTCAGATGATGACGAGGATTCCGACGACGACTCCGATGACGAGGACTCCGACGATGATGACGACTCTGACGATGACGACTCTGACGATGACGAGGACCCCGAAGACGCGGTAGCCGAGGCCTACGAGCCGCCGGTCGCCGCCCCTCGGGGCCGGGTACGCCGGCGCGCAGCAGCACGCCCGGCGGGCCCACCAGTGGCAGAGGACTGATCGGAACAGCCGGTTTGATTCTCTACCCGCTGGTCACGTACCCTTGACCAGTTGTCGCGGGGCTTGCAGCCGCAACTGCTGGCTCGGCCCGCACCCAAGACCCGCACGTGCATGTTTCCCATTGCGCGCGCCCAGACGAACGAAGCAGAGGTAGATCCACGATGGCAGCCGAGAACGCGACGTACGCAGTCGTCAAGACTGGCGGCAAGCAGTACAAGGTCGCCGTCGGGGACATTGTCAAGGTCGAGAAGATCGAGTCCGAGCCCGGTGCTTCGGTCTCGCTTCCGGTCGCGCTGGTCGTCAACGGCGCCGAGGTCACCACCTCGGCCGACGACCTGGCCAAGGTCGCCGTCACCGGCGAGATCCTTGAGCACACCAAGGGCCCCAAGATCCGCATCCACAAGTTCAAGAACAAGACCGGCTATCACAAGCGCCAGGGGCACCGTCAGCAGCTGACGGTCCTCAAGGTCACCGGAATCAAGTAGTAAGGGAGCGAACACATGGCACATAAGAAGGGCGCTTCCAGCTCGCGCAACGGTCGCGATTCCAACGCCCAGCGCCTCGGCGTCAAGCGTTTCGGCGGCCAGGTCGTCAAGGCCGGCGAGATCATCGTCCGCCAGCGCGGCACCCACTTCCACCCGGGCGTCAACGTCGGCCGCGGTGGCGACGACACCCTGTTCGCCACGGCTCCAGGTGCTGTCGAGTTCGGCACCAAGCGTGGACGCCGGACGGTCAACATCGTCCGCACCGTGCGCGTAGAGGCTTAGTTTTCCGAGGACTTTCCGCGAATGTGAAGCTGCAGCGAGTTCTCCAGGGAATCCTCGCAAGTTAGCTTCACATTCGATGGAAGGAACTCTCCATGGCCCGCTTCGTCGACCGCGTGGTGATCCACGCTCAGGCCGGCAACGGCGGCAATGGTTGTGCCTCGGTACGCCGCGAGAAGTTCAAACCCCTCGGCGGTCCCGACGGCGGTAACGGCGGTCGGGGTGGTTCCATCGTTCTGGTGGTGGACCCCCAGGTCCAAACTCTGCTGGACTTCCACTTCCACCCGCATGTGGTCGCCGCGTCCGGTAAGCCGGGCGCGGGCAGTGACCGGCACGGCGCGGCCGGCGGTGATCTCGAGGTCCGGGTTCCCGACGGCACGATGGTCGTCGGTGCGGACGGCCGGCTGATCGCCGATCTGGTCGGCGCCGGGACCCGATTCGACGCGGCCGCGGGTGGTCGCGGCGGACTCGGCAACGCGGCGCTGGCATCGCGCGCACGCAAGGCCCCCGGGTTTGCTCTCCTCGGTGAGAAGGGCCAGATCCGGGATCTGACCCTGGAACTCAAGGTTGTCGCCGACGTCGGCCTGGTCGGCTTCCCGTCGGCCGGCAAATCCTCGCTGGTCTCCACCATCTCGGCGGCCAAACCCAAGATCGCCGACTACCCCTTCACCACCCTGGTGCCCAATCTCGGTGTGGTGTCTGCCGGCGATCACACCTTCACCGTCGCCGATGTGCCGGGTCTGATCCCCGGCGCGTCCGACGGTCGGGGCCTGGGTCTGGATTTCCTGCGCCACCTCGAACGGTGCGCGGTGTTGGTGCATGTCGTGGACTGCGCCACGCTGGAACCGGGCCGCGACCCGATTTCCGATATCGACGCACTCGAGGCCGAGCTGGCTGCGTATCAGCCGACGCTGCAAGGCGATTCGACCCTCGGGGACCTGGCCGACCGCCCGCGTGCAGTCGTGCTCAACAAGATCGATGTGCCCGAAGCCCGCGAACTGGCCGATTTCGTCCGCGACGAGATTGCCGAGAAGTACGGCTGGCCTGTTCTGGAGATCTCGACGGTGAGCCGGGATGGGCTGCGGCCGTTGATCTTCGCGTTGTGGGAGATGATCAGCGCATACCGGGCCGCGCAGCCCGAGGTGGCCCCGCGGCGCCCCGTCATCCGGCCGATTGCCGTCGACGAGACCGGATTCACCGTCACGCCGGACGGCCAGGGCGGTTTCGTGGTGCGTGGCAGCCGGCCCGAACGCTGGATCAGCCAGACCACCTTCGAGAACGACGAAGCCGTCGGCTACCTCGGCGACCGGTTGGCCCGCCTCGGTGTCGAGGACGAGCTGCTCAAGCAGGGTGCCACGCCGGGGTGCGCCGTCACCATCGGCGATGTCACCTTCGATTGGGAGCCGCAGACACTCGCCGGTGTCGACACGTACCTGTCCGAACGCGGCACCGATATCCGGCTCGAACAGACTGACCGGGTGGGCGCCGACGATCGCAAGGCCGCGCGGAAGGCACGCCGGGAGAGCAGGGAATGAGCGCCCGGTCAGGCGGATCGGCGCACTCCGTGCACCGCGAAGCCGTCCGGACCGCGCGCAGTATCGTCGTCAAGATCGGGACGACCGCGCTGACCACCCCCACCGGCGTCTTCGATGCAGGACGGCTGGCCGGCCTCGTCGAGGCCATCGAGGGCCGGATGAAGGCAGGCTCGGACGTGGTGATCGTGTCCTCGGGCGCGATCGCCGCCGGTATCGAGCCACTGGGATTGAGCCGTCGCCCCGCCGATCTCGCGACCAAACAGGCCGCCGCCAGCGTGGGCCAGGTGGCGTTGGTCAATGCCTGGAGCGCGGCCTTCGCCCGTTTCGACCGCACCGTCGGCCAGGTGCTGCTGACCGCGCACGATATCGCAATGCGGGTGCAGCACAACAACGCTCAGCGCACTCTGGACCGGCTACGGGTGCTGCATGCCGTCGCCATCGTCAACGAGAACGACACGGTGGCCACCAATGAGATCCGGTTCGGCGACAACGACCGGCTCTCGGCTCTGGTGGCACATCTGGTCGGCGCCGACGCACTGGTGCTGCTCTCCGATATCGACGGTCTCTACGACGGCGATCCCCGTAAGGCGACCGCCGACAAGCCGGCCCGCTTCATCCCTGAGGTGAGCGCCGACGGCGACCTCGACGGGGTCATCGCGGGGCGCGGCAGCAGTCTGGGCACCGGCGGGATGGCGTCGAAACTGTCCTCGGCCCTGCTGGCCGCCGACGCCGGGGTACCGGTGCTGCTGGCCGCCGCCGCCGATGCGGCCGCCGCACTCGCCGACGCGTCCGTCGGCACCGTCTTCGCGCCCCGGCCCGAACGCATGTCGGCCCGTCGGTTCTGGGTGCGCTATGCCGCCGAATCCACCGGGGTGCTGTCTCTTGACGAGGGTGCGGTGCGCGCGGTGATCACCGGCCGTCGTTCGCTGCTGTCGGCCGGGATCTCCGCGGTCGCCGGCAAATTTCACGGTGGCGATGTGGTGGATCTGCGCGGGCCCGACGGGGAGACCGTCGCGCGTGGTGTGGTGGCCTACGACGCGGCCGAGTTGACCGCCATGATCGGGCGGTCCACCCCGGACCTGCCGCCGGAACTCCGCCGGCCCGCGGTGCACGCCGACGATCTCGTCGCCATCTGATACCGATTTGCCGGTTCCGGCACTTCACAGCTACCTGTGAAACCCGCGAACTGCGCGCGGTGGCAAATATTCGGAGTTCAACGACCGAATTTGTTGCGGCTTTGGACCGTTCGGTACTGCGGATCACGTAGGTCGTGCAGCGGCTGCGCGGGATGGCAACGAGCTAATGCCGACATAGGGCTGAACATCGCGGTATGCTCCCTCTCAAGCAAGTGTCAGCAAAGGGGAAGCAGGGCCATGACACGTCGATCGGTACTCGCGGTGGGGGCGCACCCCGACGATATCGAACTCGGCTGCGGCGGCGCATTGGCTAAGCACGTCGCGGCAGGCGACCGCGTGACGATGCTGGTGGTGACCCGGGGTGAAGAGGGGCCCGGGCGTTCGTCACAACGGGTGTCCGAGCAGTTGGCCGCCGTCGAGGTGCTCGGGGTGGACAAACTGTTGTGGGGCGAGGGGTTCCTGGACTGCCGGGTTTCACTGCAGGAGTTCGAATTGGTGCACCTGATCGAGGACGCCATCGAGCAGGTCTCGGCTACCGTCGTCTACACCCACATGGCCAACGACAGTCATCAGGACCATCGGGTCGTGTCACGGTGCACGATGGGTGCGGCGCGGTGGGTTTCGACGATCATGGCCTACGGTGGCCCGTCCGCGGTGGGCTTCAACCCGTCCGCGTTCATCGACATCTCGGATTCCCTCGACAAGAAGATCGAGTCACTGATGTGCCATAAGTCGCAGGCCGACGCGAGCGAGAAGGTGAGCGCCTCCTGGGTGCGCAGTGCGGCCGAGCATTACGGCTTCCTGTGCCGGCGTCCTTTCGCCGAGGGTTTCGAACCGATCCGCCAGGTCGTCGATTTCTGATCTGTGCCAACGTTTCTTGTGGTGGGTGCCGGAACCACCGGCATCGGCGCCGCGGTCCGGCTGACCGAACTCGGTATTGACCATCTCGTCGTCGACGCGGGGGACCGTCTCGGCGGGATGTCCGCGTCGGTCACCGACAACGCCGGTTTCACCTGGGATCTCGGCGGACACGTGCTGCACAGTCACTTCGCCGACTTCGATCGCGCCGTCCAGGCCAGCGGTGTGCGCCTCAACGATGTCTGTCGAAACGGCTGGGTGTGGTTGCACGGTGACGGACCGGACAGCTTGGTGCCCACGCCCATTCAGCAACAGCTCACCGAGATGCCGACGGATCTGTACCCGGACGCCCCGGTCGCCCACCTGGCCGACTACTACCGCAACAACTTCGGACGCAAGCTCTATGACGAGTTCTTCGAGCCCTACAACCGCAAGATGTGGACGTTGCCGCTGGAGGACGTCGACCACGAATGGACATCCCTGCGCAGCGGAAGCGTCGCGCCCAACGTTCCCGTGCTGGGGCTGGCCGGCGGCCCGGCGGCACCGGCCTCGACGTTTCCCTATCCGGTCGGGGGGACCGGGGCACTGTGGCAGGCGGTACACGACCGGTTGATGACGCCGGCTTCGGTGCGACTGCGCACGCGGGTCCTCGACGTCGATCCGGCGGCGCGGGTGGCCCACCTCGACGACGGCTCCACGGTGGGATACCGGTTCTGCGTCAGCACCGCCCCCGTGACCACGGCGCTGAGCTGGATCGGCTGGTCCGATCCAGTGAAGACGTTGCACGCCAGCCGGATTCACGCGGTCGGTTTGGGTTACGCGGGCGAGCCGCCTGTCACGTTGGCGGACAAGACCTGGCTGTACTGCCCGGCGGACTCGGTGCCGTGGTACCGGGCGACGATGCTGAGCAACTACGACGCGACCAACGCCGGGCCCGGACGGTGGAACATCCTGTGCGAAGTGCCGGTGTTCGCCGATGCTCCGATATCGGCGAACGTCGCCGTCGACGGAGTGCGGCAATCGCTGCAGTTGTTGGGCGCAGACCCGGCACGGGTCGTGAGTCGATTCGTCGAGACCCTCGACTTCGGCTACCCGGTGCCGACACTCGGGCGGGACGAGTTACTGCGCGAGGCCGATGAGCGTCTGCGGGCGCACGGTATCTACAGCCGGGGTCGATTCGGCGGGTGGCGGTATGAGTCCTCCAATCAGGACTACGGCTATGTTCAGGGCCGCCAAGCTGTCGACAACGCGTTGACCGGGGCGCCCGAGGATGTGTACTGGCATCCCGAGCGGTTCTGACGCGTACCTGGCGGTCGCCGTCTCAGCCCTCCAAATACAGGGCGCCCTTGATGATCTCGGTCAAGGTGGCGGCGAGCTCTGCATCGTAGCTGGGCGGCTGGGTGGGCAGATTCTGCTGACAGACCCGCTCCACCATCCAGACCAGGCTGCTCGCGGTGGTCGCTGCCGGCAGGCTCGGGCGGATCGAACCGTCGGCATGGCCCGCCTCGATGACACCTGCGAACTGGGTCCCGATCCCGTTCAGCAGCTCCCGGTAGGTCTCACCGACGTGGGCGTCGTAGCCGGCCATCTCGTTGAGCGCGATCAGGACCGGTTGGTGCGTGCGGTAAATGGCGATGATGCGGGTCATGGCCGACAGGATGTCGGCCGGATCGTGACGGTCGGCGACGGCCCACCACTGCGCGGCGTCGGCGGTCAGATCGCCGAACACGTGGCGGGCCAGTCGGCGCAGCAGATCGCCCTTGTCCTCGAAGTAGATGTAGAAGCTCGCCCGCGATATCCCGGCCGCGGTGGAAAGCCGGTCGACGCTCAGCTCGGTGAAGCTGGTGCCGTCGGCCATCAGCCGGTCGGTCGCCTCCAGCAGTTGGCGTTCGATCTGCTCGCGGCGCTCCTGGCGTTTGGCCTGCGGTCTACGGGTTACCGATGGCATGGACGTCAGACTATCGGGCTTTTCGCCATCTTGACTAGACAGTCTGCCTAGACCTATCGTCAGCTTCATGACTGTGTCACCGATCACAACTGCTCGGCGTTCATATGACCCCATCGACATCTCGTCGAAGGCCTTCTGGTCCACCACGGCTGCCGAGCGCGAGACCTCCTTTGCCCAGCTGCGGGCCCAGCGGCCGGTGAGCTGGCACCGGCCGGTCGAGGAGACGCTCCTGCCGGACCCCGAGGACCCCGGCTACTGGGCGATCACCCGCCATGCCGACATCCACACCGTCAGTCGCGACAGCGAGACGTTCCTGTCCGGGAAGGGCGTGCTGTTCGACACCGTCCCCGAGGAGCTGCTGGAGGCGTCGCAGTCGTTCCTGGCCATGGATGCGCCGCGGCACACGCTGATCCGCAAGCTCGTGCATTCGGCTTTCACGCCGCGGCAGGTGGCCCGCATCGAAACCTCGATCAAGGCCAATGCCCGCGCGATCGTCGAGGAACTCAGGGCCGCAGGCAGCGGGGTCGATTTCGTCGACCAGTGCGCCAAGGAGCTTCCGATCCGCACGCTCTCGGACATGGTGGGTATCCCGGAATCAGAGCGCCAGCAGGTGGCCCACGCCGCCGATGCGTTGGTGTCCTGGGCTGATCCGGTCTACCTGGACGGCCGCAATGCGCTGGAAGTGCTGATGACCAACCAGTTCTACCTGCATCAGGTGGCGACCGCGCTGGCCGCCGATCGCCGGGAGAACCCGGGCAACGATCTGATCAGTGCGCTGGTGCACGCCGAGGTCGACGGTGACCGGCTCACCGACGCCGAGGTGTCGGCATTCTTCGTGTTGCTGGCCGTCGCCGGAAACGACACCACCCGACAGGCCAGCAGCCACGCGCTGAAGGCGCTCACCGACTTCGGTGACCAACGGGCCTGGCTGATGGAGGATTTCGATGACCGCATCGGCGGCGCAGTCGAGGAATTCGTGCGCTGGGCCAGCCCGGTGATGACCTTCCGGCGTACCGCCGCCGTCGACGTCGAACTCGGTGGTCAGCAGATTGACGCCGGTGACAAGGTCGTCATGTTCTACGCATCGGGGAATTGGGACACCGAGGTGTTCAATCGCCCCGAACGGTTCGACCTCAACCGGAAACCCAACGCCCATCTCAGTTTTGGTGGCGGGGGACGACACTTCTGTCTCGGCGCCCATGTGGCCCGGACACAGCTTCGGGCGTTGTTCGGTGAGCTGCTGAACCAATTGCCTGATATCGCCGCCGGTGAACCCGCCTATCTGCAGGGCAATTTCGTGCACGCGATCCGGGCCATGCCCTGCACTTTCTAGCCTGTCGGCGCGGACGCGAGCTCGCCGGCGAGCAGCGTCAGCAGTTCTGAGCAGCCCGCTTCCAGCTTGACGGTGGCGAGCGCGTCACCGCGGGTGGGGCCGCGGTTGATGATGGCGATCGGCATACCCGCGGCGGCGGCATGCCGGACGAACCGGTAGCCGGAGAACACCGTCAGTGACGAACCCGCGACCAACAGGGCGTCGGCAGCGTCGACCAGTGAAAAGGCTTGCTGCACACGCTCCTTGGGGACGCTCTCACCGAAGTAGACGATATCGGGCTTGAGCATCCCATCGCAGTGCGGACAGTCCAGATAACGGAAGTCCGAGGTGTCGGCCACCTCCGCGTCCGCATCGGGTGCCACGGCGATGCCGCCGACATGTTCGGCGCGTTCGGCGAATCCCGGGTTGAGCGACTCCAGCTCGTCGGCCAGTGCCTCGCGGGACATGGTGCGCCCGCAACTCAGGCACACGACCTGGGCGTAGGTGCCGTGCAGATCGACCACCTGCCGACTGCCGGCCTTGGTGTGCAACAGGTCGACATTTTGGGTGATCAGGCCCGACACCACACCCGTACTCTCCAGCAGCGCCAGCGCGCGATGCCCGGCGTTGGGGAGGGTCTGGTCCATATGCCGCCAACCGAGGTGATTACGGGCCCAGTAGCGCTGCCGGAAGACCGGGTCGGACCGGAACTGGTTGATCGTCATCGGGTTGCTCGGCGGCGAATCCGGTCCGCGATAGTCCGGTATTCCGGAGTCCGTCGACATCCCCGCGCCGGTGAGGACCGCCACCCGGCGTCCGGTCAGCGCCGCAATCAATTCGGGGGCATCCACCACATCGAGGATAGGCGCGTCCGTGGCATGGTGGCCTGATGGCCTGGTACTCGCCCGCTCAACTGGCCGACCGCACCCAACGCGCCGCGGCCGCCGCGTTGGCGGCCGGCCGGGCGCTGGGGCTCGACGCCGACCGCGCGACCGTCCTGCACGATGTCTTCTCGGTGGTCGTGCACCTGGAACCGGCACCGGTGGTGGTCCGGGTGCCGGTGGTATTGCCGCCGGGGTACACCCCGGAACTGGAGTCGGCGCGTCAGCAACGCGAACTCGATGTCGTGGCCTGGCTGGACACCCAGGGTGTACCGGTCGTGCCACCCAGCCCGTTGGTGCCGATGGCCCCGGTGCGGCACGGCGGATTCCCGATGACGTTCTGGGAACTGGCCGACGTCGCCGCCGATCACCAGCCCTACTCGGGCGTGGAGATCGCCAAGAGCGCCGAGCTGCACGCCGGCCTGGCCGGCTACCGGGCGCCGTTGCCGTTCCTCGCGCCGTTCAACGAGGCGGCGCCGGGCATGTTCGCCGCGCTGGAGGAATCGGATCTCCTGGGTGCCGCGGATATCGACCGAGCCCGCGCCGAGTATGCCGAGCTGGCCCCGGTGCTGGCCGACGCAGGAGCGTTCGCGGCCCGCTTTCCCGGTGTGACCGTGCAGCCGGTGCAGGGAGATGGGCCATCACACAACGTCATCCGCACCACCAGCGGGATCCGCTTCTCCGACTTCGAGGACATCTGCCTGGGGCCCGTGGAATGGGATCTGGCCATGCTGGGACCCGAGGCCTGCGCGGAGTACGACGCGGCGGCCGCGGCACTCGGATTGCGGACCACTGACCCGCAGGTACAGCGGCTCATGGACACCGCCCGGTCCCTGCAATTCATCAGCTGCGCGACGCTCGTCCCACAGCTGCCGATCCTGGCCGGGGGGTTGACCGAGGTGATCGAGGCCTGGCGGGATGGGAAGCCGCTGACCTGAGTTCCCCGGTCCTGTTTGCGCCGAGTGCCAGAATGACCGGGTGGACTTCTACTCCGCCTACCGACACGGGTTCGTGCGGGTGGCCGCCTGCACGCACCACACCACGCTGGCCGATCCCGCGGCCAACGCCGAATCCGTGCTGCGCCTGGCCAGGGACTGCCATGAGGACGCCGTCGGGTTGGCGGTGTTCCCCGAACTGACGTTGAGCGGATACTCGATCGAGGACATCCTGCTGCAGGACACGCTGCTCGACGCCGTCGAAGACGCGCTGGCCACCGTGGTCGCGGCATCCGCGGATCTGTTGCCGGTGCTGGTCATCGGTGCACCACTGCGTCACCGCAACCGGGTCTACAACACCGCCGTGGTGATTCATCGCGGCGCGGTGCTCGGAGTGGTGCCCAAGTCCTACCTGCCGAACTACCGCGAGTTCTACGAGCGTCGCCACTTTGCGCCCGGTGACGGTGTCACCGGGACCATTCGTCTCAATGGAACAGATACGCCGTTCGGGTCCGATCTGCTGTTCGCTGCCGCCGACCTCGCGGATTTCGTGCTGCACGTCGAGGTCTGCGAGGACATGTGGGTGCCCGTACCGCCGAGCGCGCAGGCGGCGCTGGCCGGTGCGACGGTGCTGGCCAACCTGTCCGGCAGCCCGATCACCATCGGTCGGGCCGATGATCGCAAGCTGCTGGCCCGCTCAGCGTCCTCGCGGTGCCTGGCCGCTTATATCTACGCCGCTGCCGGTGAGGGTGAGTCGACCACTGACCTGTCCTGGGACGGGCAGACGATGATCTACGAAAACGGGGTACTGCTCGCCGAGTCGGAGCGTTTCCCGAAGGGGGAGCGGCGCAGCGTCGCCGATGTCGATGTCTCGCTGCTGCGCGGCGAGCGCCTGCGGATGGGCAGCTTCGACGACAATGCCCGTGCGCACCGCGACACCGTCGACGCATTCCGCACGGTCGAGTTCACCATCGACCCGCCCGACGGTGATATCGGGCTGCGCCGTCAGGTGGAGCGGTTCCCGTTCGTGCCGTCGGATCCCGCTCGGCTGCAACAGGATTGCTACGAGGCCTACAGCATCCAGGTCGCCGGACTGGAGCAGCGGCTGCGTGCACTGAACTTCCCCAAGGTTGTCATCGGGGTGTCCGGGGGACTGGACTCGACCCACGCGCTCATCGTCGCGGCTCGCGCCATGGACCGGGAACGCCGGCCTCGCAGCGATATTCTCGCGTTCACGCTGCCCGGGTTCGCGACCGGGGATCGCACCAAGGGCAACGCGATCGCACTCAGCCGGGCGCTCGGTGTGACCTTCGCCGAGATCGACATCCGGGAGACGGCCCAGTTGATGCTCACCGAGATGGACCACCCGTTCGGTCGCGGCGAGAAGGTCTACGACGTCACGTTCGAGAACGTGCAGGCGGGCCTGCGCACCGATTATCTGTTCCGGCTGGCCAACCAGCGGGGTGGGATCGTGCTGGGCACCGGGGACCTGTCGGAGTTGGCGCTCGGCTGGTCCACCTACGGTGTCGGCGACCAGATGTCGCATTACAACGTCAACGGCGGTGTGCCGAAGACATTGATACAACACCTGATTCGCTGGGTCATCTCCTCCGGTCAGTTCGAGGACGCCGTCGACGAGGTGTTGCAGTCGGTGCTCGACACCGAGATCACCCCGGAATTGGTCCCGGTCGGCGAGGACGAGGAAGTGCAGAGCAGCGAGGCCAAGGTGGGCCCATATGTGCTGCAGGACTTCTCGCTGTTCCAGGTGTTGCGGTACGGATTCGGTCCGGCCAAAGTGGCCTTCCTGGCCTGGCACGCCTGGCGGGACGCCGAGCGGGGACATTGGCCGCTGGGCTACCCACTGGACAAGCGGCCGCAATATTCGTTGACCGAGATCCGGCGCTGGTTGACGGTGTTCGCGCAGCGGTTCTACTCCTTCTCGCAGTTCAAGCGGTCGGCATTGCCCAACGGACCGAAGGTGTCGGCGGGCGGCGCACTGTCCCCGCGTGGCGACTGGCGGGCGCCCTCGGACATGTCCGCGCGGATCTGGCTGGAGGCCATCGAACGGGATATCCCGGAGAGCTGACGGCGGGAGGCTGTTTCGGTCGTCGGTGCATCGTCGCGGCCGACACTCTCGGCGCGAGCCTTGGCCGCGGCGCGGACCACGATCGCGAAACAGATCGTGATCGGGATCCCGGCGCCGTCCATTCCGCCGGCGATGATGGCGTCGGCAGCGGTGAACGCAGGCGGCACGATCAACGAGAACAGGATCACCGACACCGGGGCTGCGGTGAACCCCCAGAGCAGCCATCGCCATTGCCGTTCCCGGGCCGTGTCACGCCGGTTGCGGGAACGGGCCACGCCGACCGCGGCCAGCGCGATGGCGATCCAGAGTGGCACCAGGTGGAAAGCCACCAGAGTGTGCGGTATCGGTTCGGGCAACCGCAGCGTCATGGCGGTGTAGGTGAGCGAGCCCGCCACCGCCACCGCCACCGCTGCGCCATACCGCCATGCCGGCACCGGTGTGGCCACATCGTCGGGAGGGGGTCGCTGGGAGACCATGAACGCCGCTGCCGCGGCGCCCGGCGCGACAACGCCGAGAATCAGGGAGGCCACCCCGATGTTGGTCAGCAGATCGTGTTGCGGGATCAGAGGCTGTATCCCGATCCAGATGAACCGCAATAGCGGTGCGGTCAACATGAAGGCGATACTGTAGGTCATCCAGGCCCGGTGGGTGACGACATCGCGGTTGCGGATCGCGTACACCGCGTACCACGCGCTGGCGAAGGTGGCTATCGCCAGTGCCCGCAGCTGAGTCTCGAACGCGGGCCCGATGAAATGCTCAGCCGGCGGGGTGGCGTACAGGAATACCAGGGCCGTCAGCATGCTGATCGACATCAAGGTGAGGTAGCCACGACCGATCCACCGGTGCGCTGCGGGTCGACGCTGCCGGAGCCGGCCCGAGAATTGAAACATGGCCAGCGTCAACGCCAATGCGCCCAGCGTGGTGTGCACCAGCAACACCGCACGGTGCTCGGTGTAGGCGGCGTGCCGGACGGACTGCACCGATCCCTCGTCCAGGGCATACCCGCGCCCGTTGACGGCGGTGTTCACGCTGTCCTGCCAACTCGTCGCACCGGCGTGGAAGAGCGGCCAGGTGTAGTTCAGTGCCAGTGGGAGATATAGGGCAGCCACCACGGCGGTGACGATGAAAAGCCCCCGCGAAAACGCCCTCTGCTTGTGGTTGTCCATTTCAAGATCAGATATTAGGCGGCGATATCGACGTGTCGCTCCGTTCGGCTGATCTTGATACGTTCGACCGAGGGGAGCAGGTTCTAGAGCCGGCCGTCGATCCGCAGATCGGGGTGCACCCAATCGGGGGAGCGGCGTTCCTTGAACGCCACGAAACCCTGCTTCGCCTCGGCCCCGCTGTAACTGGCTTTCATGCCGATGCGGTCGAACAGACCCAGATAGTTGTCCAGGCTCGACTTGACCACCGACCGGGCGCCCGGCGCGGTGCGGCACACTTGCGCCAGCACCGCGGTCGCCTCGGTGAACAGGTCATCGTGCGGTACGACCCTGCTGACCAGGCCCCAATCGAGGGCTTCGGCCGCGGTGAGAACACGACCGGTGAACATCAGATCCCTGGTGCGGACCGGGCCGATCAGGCGAGCGAGCATCTGGCTGTAGTAGGTGTCGGCGATCCCGCGGAACAGTTCGGGCACCCGGAAGGTCGCGCGCTCGCTGACCACGGCCATATCGCTGCACAGTGCGATCTGCATGCCGCCACCCTGGGCGAGCCCGTTGACGGCGGCCACCACCGGCTTGACCGACTGGCGCAGCGTCTCGAACGGTGTGATGTCCATCGACAGGGCCGCGCCGAACTTCATCCAGTCATCGGAGCCGTCACCGCCGCCGAGGTCGCCGCCTGGGGCAAAGACATCGCCGGTGCCGGTGATCAACAGGCCCGCGAGGTCCGGGTCGGTCTCGACATGGCTGACCGCATAACGGATGCCGAAGTACATCGCCGGGGTCATCGCGTTGCGGGCTTCGGGCCGGTCCAGGCGCACCACCCCGAACGGGCCCTGGCGCTCGAATGTCAGGAATGGGGTGCCGAGCCAGTCGCCCTCGGGCGGTCGCGCTGTCATGGCAGCGACTATAACGGCAACTGTTGATGGTTCAGTTGAAGGCCGTGTCAGCCGAGCGCATCCTCGATCGCTCCATCATCGGGCGCGCAGTCACCGGCACCCGGGACCAGCGTTGCGAGCGCGCCCGCGGCGCAGGCCCGGCGCACCGCGCGCGCCGGGTCGGCCGCCCAACCGGCGGCCAGCACACCGGCGAATACGTCACCGGCACCCGTGGTGTCCACGGCTTCCACGGCCGGCGCGGGCACCCGGGTCCGGCCGTCGGCGGTGCGGTGCTCGGCGCCGCGCGCCCCGAGGGTGGTGATCAGATGCGGCACCGGCCAGTCCCAGCGCTGCGCCTCGTCCTCGTTGACGATCACGACGTCGGTGACCTCGGCCAGCTGCGCCAGCGCCGCCGGATCGGCACCCGCCGGAGAAGCATTGAGCACGACGGTCGCACCCGCGTCGCGGGCGATCCGGGCCGCGGCCAGCACCGTCGCGGTGGGGATCTCCAACTGCAGCAGCAGCACCTCGCAGCTCGCGATCAGCGCGCGCGCTGTGTCCGAGCTCAGCGTGAGATGGCCGTTGGCGCCGGGCGCCACCACGATCACGTTCTCGGCGTGCGCATCCACCACGATGCTCGCCGTACCGCTGGGCACCGGCAGTGCAACGACCCCCGACACGTCGACGCGGTGGGTCTCCAGATGTGTGCGCAGTGCGGCGCCGCTGTCGTCATCGCCGATTGCCGCCACCAACACCACATCGGCGCCGGCGCGGGATGCAGCCACCGCCTGGTTGCCGCCCTTGCCGCCGGGCGACCGGGTCATCGAGGACGCCAGCACCGTCGCACCCGGCGCGGGCAGCGCGTCCACCGCGAAAACGAGGTCCATGTTCACGCTGCCGACCACACATACCCGAGCCATCGGCCCACGGTAACCCCAACCGGGCCTGACCTGGGGATGCCCGATACGCTGGCTCAATGAGTGTGCAGACACC
>JBPPMV010000269.1:0-3658 GCA_051306235.1 Mycobacterium sp.
CCGTGCAGGCGTTCGCCGTTGTGCCCTTCGAGCACATCGGCCACGTTGTGCAATTCGGTGACCGCGATCGCCTCCATGCTGCCGCCGTCGCGCGCCCGCTGGTAGTTCTGTAGCGCGTAGAAGATGGTGAAGGCCATCAACACCGCGAACATGGTGCCGATCACCGTGAGCGCGCCAGCAGCACGGGTGCTGTCGATGAACCAGCCGGGGTCGGGCGCGCGTCTGCGCGCCAACAGTTTTGCGATGACGATCGTGGTCACCACGACCACGAGCACCAGGCCCGCGAGCCAGGTCAGCATGTGTCAGATGCCGGAACGCAGGCGGAGCGGTGCCCTACATGACCCATGGAGATCCCATCAGTGAAGGCGATGCATCGCAGCGATGACCGCCCGCCGATTGTGAGGCATGGGCCTCGCGTTGGTGGGGGGAACGGGCCAACCGGTTCGCGAGGCGGCCTTAGTTGCCGTAGAGGTGGAGGGCTCGGGCTGCTGCGGTGGCCACGTCACCGCTGAGCGCGACGACCGGCGGACCACCCCGTTGGTGGATCACATTGGCGAGCACGGTCACGTAGGTGTCCGATCCGGGGTCTATCCACAGCGTGGTTCCGGTGAAGCCGGTGTGCCCGAAGCTCCCGACGGGGAAGATCGTGCCGCGTGGTCGGGAATGGGGGGTGTCGATATCCCAGCCCACGCCGCGCAGGTCCGGTCCCGGACCGGGCTGCTGTGGGCTCGTCATGAGCTGGACGGTCGACTGCGCCAACGGAAATGTGCTCGGACGCCCGGCGAGCCGGTCGAGCAGCGCCTGCGCGAACAGGCCGATATCGTGCGCGGTGGAGAACACCCCGGCGGCACCGGTCGCTCCGCCCATGCGACGCGCGGTCGGGTCGTGCACGGTGCCGCGGAGAAGATACCCGTAGTCCGGGTTGAGTTCTGGAGTGTCCTCATCGCGTGCCGTGGGTGCGACGCGGGTCAGCAGGTCGGTACTCCATGACCCTGCCGGACAGTCGCGGACCTCGGGTGCGCGCGGGTCGAGTGCGATCGCGTTGCCCCGAACCTGGTGCGGTCCACAGGCTTTGGTCGCCGGTAAGTAGTGGGTGTCGCGCATGCCCAGTGGCGTGAACACATTGTCCTGGACATAGGTGTCGATGGATTGGCCGGTGAGCTTCTCGACGATGGCGCCCACGAGAATGAAGTTGATATCCGAGTAGTGGAAGCGTTCGCCGGGCTCGAACACCACCCAGGCACCGAGGGCGCGGCGCAATCCGTCGGCCTTGTCGGCTCGGTCCAAGCCCCACGGTCCATCCAGGCTCAGATCTCCGGCGATGCCCGACGTGTGCGTGAGCAGCATGCGCAGCGTCACCTGCTGTCCACGGCGTGGGTCATTGGCCGGGTTGAAGTCCGGTAGATAGGTCTGCACCGGATCGTCGAGCTGAACTCGCCCTTGTTCGTCAAGCTGCATGATGGCGGTCGACGTGGCGAGGCTCTTCGTCAGCGAGGCCAGATCGAAGATCGTGTCCTCGGTCATCGGCTCCGCGGGTGCCGGGGACCCGTCCAGTCCGGGTTCACCGGCCAGCTTCCGTGAGCCGAAGGCCTGGCGGAACACGGCCCTCCCGCCGTGGCCGATCTGGACCACCGCACCGGGCAGTCGATGTTGTGCGATCGCTTCGTCGATGAGCTGGGAGATGGGTGCGAACTCCGGTGAAAGAGCCACAGTGTCCGTCGTCGTGGTGGTGGTCTTTGGTGCTGACGGTGTGGCTGCCGACGGGGAGGTCACCGGCGGTGGTTGCGCCCGCTGTCCGCAGGACGGCGCGGTGGCGACAGTCAGCAGCACGGCTGCCACGGCACCGAACCGGGCGACGCGCGATCCTGACACCCTCACCCGGATGACGGTATCCGCATACTCGCGCAGGGCTTGCGTTTGAGCGCGCTCACACTCTTAGCGTCGTTGTCATGACGACATACGCGGGACCGCAGACATGGATCATCACCGGAGCGTCGAAGGGATTGGGCCGCTCGCTCGCGGAAGCGGCGCTACGCCGGGGGGACCGCGTCGTCGCCGCCGTTCGCGACGTGGACACGGTGGCCGATCTGCACTCCGCCTACGGCGACAGCGTCACGGCGGTGCGGTTCGATGCCACCGACACCGACACCGTCAACGCCGGTCGCCTGGTCGACCACGCCGTCAACCGGTACGGCCGGCTCGATGTCCTCGTCAACAATGCGGGACGCGCGTTGATCGGCGCCGCCGAGGAGGTCACCGATGCGCAGCTGCGCGAGCTGATGGCACTGCATCTGTTCGGGCCCGCGGAACTGGTCCGGGCGGCGCTGCCGGTCATGCGTGCCCAACATTCGGGCACGATCGTGCAGATGAGCAGTCAGGGTGGCCGCATGTCGTTCCCGGGTGCATCCACCTACGGGGCCTCGAAATTCGCCCTCGAAGGCTGGTCGGAATCCGTCGCGGCCGAGGTTGCCCCCTTCGGCATTCGGGTTGTGCTGGTCGAACCCAGCCGGTTCCGCACCTCGTTCAACGCCGCCGACACACTCGCATTCACCGAATCGTCGGCCCCCTACCGGGCGGCACTGGACGCTTTCCGGGTGAACATGGCGGAGGCGGATGGTGTCCAGGAAGGGGATCCGGACCGGGCCGCGGCGATCATCGCCGATGTGGTCCATTCCGACGACGTACCTCTGCGGCTGCCGCTAGGCGCTGAGGCGGTACGGCGACTCACGGCTACCTACCGGCGCAACCTGGATGAGGTCGAGAGGTGGGCCGAGACGGCTCGCAGTGCGGACTTTCCGGGCGTCGCTGAGTCGGTCCGACCGGTCTAGGCTCGGGTATGTCCACCGACGAGTTGATGACCAAGGCGCTGAACGCCCTCGGCGAAGTCGACGGTCCCATGTCGATCGAGGTGATCCACCGACTCGTCGATACCGGTGAGGTCGACGAGCCGATGACCATTGCCGAGCTGGCCGACCTTCTCGATGTCTCGCCGCACACGCTGCGGTACTACGAGCGCGCCGGACTCGTCGACGTCGATCGCGATGAGAGCGGCCACCGCATCTATCAGCCCGACACCGTTCGCCGCTTTGTCTTCCTGACCCGAATGAGGCTGTCGGGAATGGCGATACGGGATCTGCAGCACTACGTCTCCCTGGTCGCCCGCGGAGAGGAAACCGTGCCTGAGCGGCTGGACATGTTGATGGAACACCGTGACACCGTCCGCCGGCAGATCCGCGAGCTGACCCTCTCTTTGGCTGCGACCGAGTACAAGATCGCGACCTACGGCGGCACCACCGGTGACGGACCGCAGCCGGATCGGCCTCAGGCTGTCAGCGCAGCCGATAACGAGCGCTTCTCACACCTGTCCTGATCCATCATGGTATCCGCGCAGCCGCGGCAGTGGGGGCGTCCGTATCGGCGCAGGGGCGCCCTCGGGGCGATTGCTGGCGGTGGCTGTCACTTCACTCCACGCGAACCGTGTCAGTGCAGATCACCCGCACTTCCGGTGGCGTCGCTGTAGGCTCAGGGCTGATTTGCTGATCAACTCCACGGACAAGGCGACGATGACGGCGGCGATACCCGACGGGCGGTCGATACGCGCGAATCACTACGCGTGGATCACCGACTATCTGGTCGCCCGGCGCATGACCGTGGTGGT
>JBPPMV010000270.1:0-5634 GCA_051306235.1 Mycobacterium sp.
GTGCTGATCTCCGGCTATGACGGCGGCACCGGCGCGGCGCCGTTGACCAGCCTCAAACATGCCGGGGCACCGTGGGAGATCGGTCTGGCCGACACCCAGCAGACCCTGGTACTCAACGGCCTGCGTGATCGGATCACCGTGCAGTGCGACGGTGGCATGCGCACCGCCCGCGATGTGATGGTGGCCGCGCTGCTCGGCGCCGAGGAATACGGCTTCGCCACCGCGCCACTGGTGGTGGCCGGCTGCATCATGATGCGGGTCTGTCACCTCGACACCTGCCCGGTCGGGGTGGCCACCCAGAACCCGGAACTGCGTGCGCGTTTCAACGGCAAACCGGAATTCGTGGAGAACTTCTTCCAGTTCATCGCCGAGGACATCCGCACGATGCTGGCCGAACTGGGCTTCCGTAGCCTCGATGAGGCGATCGGTCGCGTCGAGATGCTGGACACCGCGCATGGTGTCGCGCACTGGAAGAGCCACGGACTCGACCTGAGCCCCATCTTCGCGGTGGCCACCGATGCGCACGGCACCCAGCTGACCCAGCGGCGGCGGCTGCGCGATCAGGACCACGGTCTGGCCCAAGCGCTGGACCAGACCCTGGTGGCGCTGTCGGAGGGTGCGCTGGAGGATGCGCGCCCGCTGCGGTTGGAACTGCCGGTGCGCAACGTCAACCGGACCGTCGGCACGCTGCTGGGCTCGGAGGTCACCCGCCGCTACGGGGCCGCCGGCCTGCCCGATGACACCATCCACGTCACGCTGACCGGCTCGGCCGGCCAGTCACTGGGCGCCTTCCTGCCCCCGGGCGTCACCCTGGATCTGATCGGGGATGCCAACGACTATGTGGGAAAGGGCCTCTCGGGTGGACGTGTCATCGTCCGGCCGCCCGATGACGTGCTGTTCGTGCCCGAGGACAACGTGATCGCCGGGAACACACTGCTGTTCGGCGCCACCGCCGGTGAGGTGTTCCTGCGCGGCCGGGTGGGGGAGCGCTTCTGCGCCCGCAACTCCGGCGCGCTCGCCGTGGTGGAAGGCGTCGGGGACCACGCCTGCGAGTACATGACCGGCGGGCGGGTGGTGGTGCTCGGTGGCACCGGCCGCAACCTGGCGGCCGGGATGTCGGGCGGTATCGCGTTCGTTCTCGGACTCGACCCGGCCAAGGTGAACACCGATATGGTGGACCTGCAGCGGCTGGAACCCGAGGATCTGTCCTGGCTGCACGAGGTGGTGTCGCGGCACGCGCAGGCCACCGACAGCACCGTCGCGGGATCGCTGCTGGCGGACTGGCCGCGCCGCAGCGCACAGTTCACCAAGATCATGCCGACCGATTACGAGCGGGTGCTACGAGCTACCCGGATGGCCAAAGCTGAAGGGCGCGACGTGGATACCGCGATCATGGAGGCCAGCCGTGGCTGATCCGAACGGATTTCTGAGGGTTCGCAAGCTGGAGGCCGCCAAGCGGCCGGTGGATGAACGCGTCGGGGACTGGCGCGAGGTGTATGAGAGCCAGGACCCGGGCGAGCGCGCCGGAGAGGTCTCCCAGCAGGCGCGGCGCTGTATGGACTGCGGAATTCCGTTCTGCCACTCCGGTTCTGCAGGCTGCCCGCTGGGCAACCTGATACCGGAGTGGAACGATCTGGTGCGTCGCGGCCGGTGGGATGCCGCCAGTGACCGGCTGCACGCGACCAACAACTTTCCGGAGTTCACCGGCCGGTTGTGCCCGGCACCGTGCGAGGCGGCCTGTGTGCTGTCCATCGCCGAGGAGACTACCGGCGGCAGCGTCACCATCAAACGGATCGAACAGGCCATCGTCGACCATGCCTGGATGACCGGGTCGGTGGAACCGCAGCCTGCCGCCATCGCGTCGGGCCGCAGTGTGGCGGTGGTCGGTTCAGGTCCGGCGGGTCTTGCTGCCGCCCAACAGCTCACCCGCGCAGGGCATCACGTCACGGTCTACGAGCGCGACAACCGCATCGGCGGACTGATGCGGTACGGCATCCCGGAATACAAGCTGGAAAAGGCGACGCTGAACCAGCGCCTGTCGCAGATGCGTGCCGAGGGAACGCGATTCGTCACCGAGTGTGAGGTCGGGGTGGACCTGTCGATCGAGGCGCTGCGCGCCCAGCACGATGCCATCGTGCTGGCCGTCGGCGCACTGCGCGGCCGGGACAACGATGTCGAGGGCCGCGAGCTCGACGGTGTGCACCTGGCGATGGAACATCTGGTGCCCGCCAACAAAGAGTGCGAGGGCGACGGGCCCGCCGAGCTGACCGCCGCCGGCAAGCATGTGGTGATCATCGGGGGCGGCGACACCGGAGCGGACTGCCTGGGCACCGCGCACCGTCAGGGCGCGATCTCGGTGACCCAGCTGGACTACAACCCCGAGCCGCCCGAGGCCCGCGATGACTCCCGCTCACCGTGGCCCACCTGGCCGCTGCTGCTGCGCAGCTCTCCGGCGCACCTGGAGGGCGGGGCGCGGCACTTCGAGGTGGCCGTGCAACGGTTCGTCGGTGACGACCGGGGCAATGTCCGGGCCATGCAGATCGCCGAGGTCAAGGTCGAGCGGGATGCCGACGGCCGGCGCGTCATCACCCCGGTCGGGGATCTGATCGAGCTGCCGTGTGATCTGGCGCTGCTGGCGATCGGATTCGAGGGCGTCGAGCAGATGGCCCTGCTGGACGGGCTGGGGCTGCGCCTGAACGGCCGCGGCACGCTGTCCTGCGGTTCGGACTGGCAGACCGAGGAGCCCGGCGTGTTCGTCTGCGGTGACGCCCACCGTGGTGCGTCGCTGATCGTGTGGGCCATCGCCGAGGGGCGCAGCGCGGCTCACGCGGTGGACACCTATCTGATGGGTGACTCGGACCTTCCGGCGCCGGTGAGGCCCGGCGCACTCCCTCTGGCCGTCATCTGAATCGATTAACCGCTAAGCTTCGGAGTCGTGAATAGACGCGGAAAGATCGTCTGTACGCTCGGCCCGGCAACCTCGACCGACGAGTCGGTGCGTGCCCTGGTCGAAGCGGGCATGGACGTAGCACGGCTGAACTTCAGCCACGGTGACTATGCCGACCACGAGAAGTCCTATCAGCTGGTCCGGGCGGCGTCCGACTCGACCGGCCGCGCGGTCGGCATACTCGCTGACCTGCAGGGACCCAAGATCCGGCTGGGTCGATTCGCCGACGGACCGACGGTGTGGAAGAACGGCGAGACGGTCCGCATCACCGTCGAGGAATGCGCAGGCACGCACGACCGGGTGAGTACGACCTACAAGCGGCTGGCCCAGGATGCAACGCCCGGTGACCGGGTGCTGGTCGACGACGGCAATGTCGGTCTCGTCGTCGAGCACATCGACGGCGACGATGTTGTGTGCACCGTCACCGAGGGCGGCAAGGTCAGCAACAACAAGGGCATGTCACTGCCCGGTATGAACGTCTCGGCGCCCGCGCTCTCGGAGAAGGACATCGCCGACCTGGAGTTCGCGCTCAAGCTGGGCGTCGACCTGGTGGCGCTGTCGTTCGTGCGTTCGCCCGCCGATGTGGAGCTGGTGCACGAGGTGATGGACCGGGTCGGTCGCCGGGTCCCGGTGATCGCCAAGATGGAGAAGCCCGAGGCCATCGAGAACCTCGAGGCGATCGTGCTGGCCTTCGACGCCATCATGGTGGCCCGCGGTGACCTGGGCGTCGAATTGCCGCTCGAAGAGGTGCCGCTGGTGCAGAAGCGGGCCATCCAGATGGCCCGGGAGAACGCCAAGCCCGTGATCGTCGCCACCCAGATGCTGGAATCGATGATCGAGAACTCGCGGCCCACCCGCGCGGAGGCCTCCGACGTGGCCAACGCGGTGCTCGACGGTGCCGATGCGGTGATGCTCTCCGGTGAGACCTCGGTGGGCAAGTTCGCCCTGGAGGCTGTCCGGACCATGGGCCGCATCCTGTCGGCGGTGGAGGCCAACTCCACCGAGGCGCCACCCCTGACCCACGTGCCGCGCACCAAGCGCGGCGTCATCTCCTATGCCGCCCGCGATATCGGCGAGCGACTGGAGGCCAAGGCGCTGGTCGCGTTCACCCAGTCCGGTGACACCGTCCGCCGCCTCGCCCGGCTGCACACCCCGCTGCCGCTGCTGGCGTTCACCGCGCTGCCCGAGGTGCGCAGTCAGCTGGCGCTGACCTGGGGCACCGAGACGGGCATCGGCCCGCACATCGACACCACCGACGGGATGATCCGGCAGGTCGACAAGTCGTTGCTGGATCTGGGCCGCTACAAGCGTGGCGACCTGGTGGTCATCGTCGCAGGCGCTCCGCCTGGCACAGTAGGCTCGACCAACCTGATCCATGTGCACCGGATCGGCGAGGACGACCACTAAGAGACCGGAGCCAGACTTGTCAGCGGAGCATCTCCAGGAACTGCTGACGGTCCTCGATCTCACCCGGGTCGGCCCGGATGCGTTCACCGGAACGCATCCGAGCCGGAACCCGGTGCGCACGTTCGGCGGGCAGATGATGGCCCAGGCCTTCGTCGCCGCGAGTCGCACAGTGCCGCAGGCACTTCCGCCGAGCACGCTCTCGATGCACTTCATCGCCGGCGGCGATCCGGCAAAAGACCTGGAATTCCAGGTGGTTCGGCTGCGCGATGAGCGCCGGTTCGCCAACCGCAGGGTGGATGTCACCCAGGACGGCCTGCTCCTGGGCACCGCGCTGGTATCGCATCTGGCCGGTGGCAGTGGCCTTGAGCACAATATCGCCGCACCGCAGGTGCCCGCACCGCACGGATTGCCCACCATCGACGAACTGCTGGTGGGCTACGAGGAGACGGTGCCGCTGTTCGTCAGTGCGCTGCGGCCCATCCAGTGGCGCTACACCAACGACCCGGCCTGGGTGATGCGGGACAAAGGTGGCCGACTCGAACACAACCGGGTGTGGCTGACCGCCGACGGCCCGATGCCCGATGATCCGATCATGCATGCCGCGGCGATGGTTTACTCCTCGGACACCACGGTGCTCGACTCGATCATCACCACCCACGGCCTGTCCTGGGGCTTCGACCGGATCTTTGCGGTCACCATGAATCATTCCGTGTGGTTCCACCGGCCGATCCGCTTCGACGAGTGGGTGCTGTACTCGACGTCGTCGCCGGTGGCCGCCGACTCCCGCGGTCTGGGCAGCGGGCATTTCTTCAACGAGCGCGGTGAAGCTTTGGCCACGGTGATGCAGGAGGGGATCGTCAAGTACTTCCCGGCCCGCTAGCGCGCACCGCCGGTGCCGAGGTTGTAATCGCGTTCGATACGCTCCCGAAAGCCGTTCTCGCACTGGGTCTGCGCCGTCCGATCGGTGCCTGCCTTCTGCATGCAGTCGACGTACTCGCCCATCCCCGCTCCGGAGAAGAATCCCATCCAGATCGGGACGAAAACGATGCCGACGACGACAGCCAGTGCGCCCAAACCGATCCCGGCGTTCGCGATGGGCCTGTTGTCCGCCTCACCGCGCGTGGCCCGGCCACGCCCGGCGAATCCGAGCACCACCGCGATCAGGCCGCCGATGACACCGCCGATGATGGTCCACGAGAACAGCAGTGCCAGCACGGCTGTCACCAACGCCCAGGTGCCGAGTCCGTTGCGGGGACCGGCCGGCGGGGCCGGCGGGTAGC
>JBPPMV010000271.1:0-2070 GCA_051306235.1 Mycobacterium sp.
CTTCGACGCGCCCCTGACCCCGGAGCAGCTGGCCTCACTGCCGATCATCCAGGTCGCCGACTGGGACACCGCGGCACCCGCCCCGGCCCCGGCCGATCAGCTGCAGCTGTGGGCCCTGCATGCGCCGCTGCCGCTGGAGCCGGTGCTGCCCGCACCCGCCCCGGTGCCCGCACCCGTCCCGGCGCCCGCGCCCGCCGTGATCGCCGCGCCGGCACCGGATCCGCTGGCACCGGTCGACGGCGTCGCACTCCCGCAGCCGGCCGTCGATGTCGCCAACCAGGCCGTCGCAGGTCAGCTGCCGGTGCCCGCCGAAGGTATGCCGCACCTGATCAGCCCGGAGAACCTGCCGCCCGGAGCCACTCTGGATCCCGGCACGGCTCCCAACCAGCCCAATGTCAGCTACCTGCGCCAGATCTGGAACGCCGTGCAGGATCAGCAGATCACCGGCAAGGACGCTCTCATCGCCGTCGCCACCCAGCGTTCGCTGACCGGTGAGGTCCCCGCGCAGGTTCCCGGACCCAACGTTCCGCTGACCCCGGGTGCCGTCCCGCCGCCGCCCGCACCGGGCGCACCGGTTCTGCCGGCGCCGCTGCCGGCCCCGTAAGACCGCAGATACCGAAGCCGCATTCCCGCTGGGAGTGGCGGCTTCGGTGCTTTTCAGGCCGAGTTGACCCATTCGTCGGACCCGTCGCCGAAATGTTGGTGCTTCCACACCGGCAGCCGGGCCTTGACGGTGTCGACGAGCAGCGCGCAGGTCTCGAACGCCGCGCGCCGGTGATCGGCGGCCACCGCGACGACGAACGCCACATCGCCGATGCGCAGATCGCCCACCCGGTGGCTGACGGCGACCGTCCGCACGCCCTGAGCGCCCCTGGCCAACTCGTGCACGACCTCGGTGAGGGTTTGCAGAGCCGACGGATGCGCGGAGTACTCCAGGCGGGTCACCGATCGCCCACCGTCGTGATCACGCACGACCCCGGAGAAGCCGACGACGGCGCCGGCGGCCTCGTGGGCCACCAGCGCTTCGTGCTCGGGCAGAGAGATGGGGTCCTCGGACAGCGCGACGCGAACAACCTCAGCGGTTGTTTCTTCTTCGCGCGAGCGTTCATCAGCGCTCATGGTCTCCCCCGGCAAGCTGATCGAGCGCATGCTCCAGCACATCGGCCAGCACACCCAGCCCGTCCTTCACCCCGCCGGATGATCCCGGCAGATTGACAATGAGGGTGCTGCCGCGCACCCCGCACACGCCGCGGGACAGCACCGAGGTGGGCACCTGAGGCAGCCCGGAGCGCCGGATGGCGTCGGCCAGGCCGGGAATCTGGTAGTCGACGAGCCCGGCCGTCGCCTCGGCGGTGCGGTCGGTGGGTGAGATTCCGGTGCCGCCGGAGGTGAGGATGACGTGCACGCCCTCGTCATACGCGGCCTGCAACGCGGCGCCCACGGCGCTGCCGTCGGCCACCACCACGGGTGCCGGGACGTCGTAGCCGCGCGCGGTCAGCCAGCCCACGATGACGGGACCGGTGCGGTCCTCGTAGACCCCCGCTGCGGCGCGGGTGGAGGCGATGATGACCCGGGCCGTCCTCATGGCGCCCAGGTGCCGGTCTTGCCGCCCTCTTTGCGCACCACGTGCACAGCTTCGATATGGGCGGCCGGATCGACGGCCTTGATCATGTCGTAGACCGTCAGCGCCGCAACGCTCACCGCGGTCAGCGCCTCCATCTCGACGCCGGTGCGGTCGGTGGTGCGCACGGTGGCGGTGATGGTGACTTCGGTTGTGCCGATGGCGAATTCGATGTCGACCCCGGTGAGCGCCAGCTGGTGGCAGAGCGGGATCAGATCGCTGGTGCGCTTGGCCGCCATGATCCCGGCGACCCGGGCGGTGGGCAGCGCGTCACCCTTGGGCAGCCCGCCGCCGGCGATCAGTTCGATGACATCGGCACGGGTGTGCACCGCTCCCTGCGCGACGGCGGTGCGCTTGGTGGCGGTCTTCGCCGTGACGTCGACCATGTGGGCCGCGCCCGTGTCGTCGAGGTGCGAGAGCCCGCTCACCGGTTACTTGTTGACGACGGT
>JBPPMV010000272.1:0-3116 GCA_051306235.1 Mycobacterium sp.
TCGCGGGCGGCGCTCTGGGCGGAGACGACGGCGGTGCGGGCCCGCGGGGTGAACCGGGCGAAGCCCTCGTTGGGGTCGATACCGGCGGCATCGGCCTTGGGGACGAAGCGCTTCTGGGCGGCCTGTTTGGTGACGCCCATGCTGGTGCCGATATCGGTCCAGGAGGCGCCGGAGCGGCGGGCCTGATCGACGAAGTGGCCGATCAGGTGATCGGCAACCTCGCCCAGGTGTTCGGCGGCCAGCACCGCGTCGCTGAGCTGTTCCAGGGCTTCGCTGTGGACGGACTTGATGGCATGGATCAGGGTGTCGAGGCTGACGGAATCGGTCATGCGTCAACCGTAGGTTGACTTGGCGCGATCGTCAACCCATGGTTGACGTCAGGATCGCGGGTACCCGCGCCGCACCGTGCGATCGAGGACACCCAGGGTGGCGCGCAGTGCGCTCTCCGGCACCACCGGGAAGATGCCGGCCTCGCGCCACTTGTCGGTGATGTCCGACCAGTCGTAGAAAGATGTCACCACGGTCCCGTCGTCGGTGGGCTCCAGGCGGTAGCCGTAGACGTGCCCGATCTGCGGTTTGATCTGGCCGAGGATGGTCCAGGCGATCAGCCGGTCCTGCTCGAACTCGGTGATGCTGACGGTGACGTCGTACTTACCCATCGGAAAGTCGTTGAGCGCTTCACGATCCATGTGTACGACGAACTCGTCGCCGACCTTCTGCGCCGGGTCGCCGGTGGCGTCCTGCAGCATGCCCGAGGCGTCGATCGCCACGTGGCCCTGCGGATCGGCGAGCACCGCGAAGATGTCGGCGGCCGGTGCGGCGATGGTGCGCTGCACTTCGATGCGGTAGGTCATGGCGCGTGCTCCTCGGATTCGGATGCGGGTTTGCGGGCGATCAGATACCCCTGCGGTGTCGATTCAACACCGCTCGTGGATCCGACACCGCCGGCGTCGGGGGCGCGGACGAGTTGTGCGTGAACCGGCAGTCCGGCCTCCGCCAGCAGTGCCGAGACCGTTTCCGGCCGTCGGCGGTGAAATGTCAGGTCGACGGATTCGCCGAACGCCTCGGTCAGGTGCCGGGGCGCCTCGCCGATCTGGAACGCCAGCAGCGCCACGCCACCAGGGACCAGCACCCGGTGAAACTCTTCGAACACCGCGGGCAGTTCGTCGTCCGGAATGTGGATCACCGAATACCAGGCGCACACCCCGCCGACGGAGCGGTCGGGCAGATCGAGAGCGGTCATCGAGCCGACCGTGAAGTCGACATCCGGGTTGAGTGCGCGAGCCTGGGCAATCATGTTGGGCGACAGATCGATTCCGAACACATCGACACCATGGGCGCCGAGGATCGAGGTGGTCGCACCGGTGCCGCAGCCGATGTCGAGGACGCGCTGGTTCGCAGGGGCCATGGCGGCGAAGGCCGTGAGCATCGCCAGGTCGAGCGGCTTGTCATCGAGATGGTGGTGGAACGCCGCGGCATAACCGGCGGCGGTGCGGTCGTAGCCGTCGCGGGTGCTGTCCAGGAAAGAGGTTTCGCCCATCGACGGTGAGACTACTGTCGAAAGCATGCGTATCGCGGTGTTGGCCATCGGAATCGTCGTCGCCATGTTCGGCACCCTGTTCGCCTTGCAGGGATTCGGCGCCGTGGGAGGTAGCCCGATGAGCAACACCACGACGTGGTCGGTGCTCGGGCCGATCATTGCGCTGATCGGGATCGGCATCGCGGGCTACGCCTGGCGGCTCAAGCCCTAGCTTTTGACGTTCGGCGCCCCCGGTGTAGCCTGACCCACGTGAACATCCGCGTGCGCGCCGGCTATTGGCGCTTTATCGAGGCTCCGGGCGGAGCCGATAAAGCGCAGCACTAAGCACGCATCCACCCGGAGCCCAGGCAGTGACCATTTTTGGTCGCTGCCTTTCGTCATTCAAGGGCGCCCGGGATGTCTCTCAGGTGCCCACACCAGAAAGGCACCACCGTGAACCTGGCGCAGACCGCCACCGCACCCGCGACGTCGGACCGGCGGATACGCAGTTTCAGCGAGATCCCCAGCCCGCATGACGTGCTCACCGAGTTCCCGCTGGGCGCCCGCCGTGCCGAGAGGGTGGCTCGCGACCGCGACGAGATCGCCGACATCCTGGCAGGCCGCGACGACCGCCTGCTGGTGGTCGTGGGCCCGTGCTCGGTGCATGACCCGGCCGCCGCGTTGGAGTACGCCAGCCGGCTGGTGAAGGTCGCCGACGAACTCGGTGACCGGCTGAAGATCGTGATGCGGGTCTATTTCGAGAAGCCGCGCACCACGATCGGCTGGAAGGGCCTGATCAACGATCCCGGTATGGACAGCACGTTCGACGTGGCCCGGGGCCTGCGCGTCGCGCGCCAGTTGCTGCTCGACATCATCGATATCGGCTTGCCGGTCGGGTGTGAATTCCTGGAACCCACCAGCCCGCAGTACATCGCCGACGCCGTCGCGTGGGGCGCGATCGGCGCCCGCACCACCGAGTCTCAGGTGCACCGCCAGTTGGCGTCGGGCTTGTCGATGCCGGTCGGGTTCAAGAACGGCACCGACGGCAACATCCAGGTCGCTGTCGATGGTGTGAAAGCCGCTGCCGCCCAGCATGTCTTCTTCGGTATGGACGATCTCGGCCGCGGCGCCCTGGTGACCACCGTGGGCAACGAGGACTGCCATGTGATTTTGCGTGGCGGAACCGACGGACCGAACTACGGCGCGGACGCGGTGCGCGACGCGGCAGCCAAACTGACCAAGGCCGGACTGCCCGGCCGGGTCGTGATCGATTGCAGCCACGCCAATTCCGGTAAGGACCACATTCGGCAGGCCGGTGTCGCCTCCGAGGTGGCGCAGCTGGTGCGCGACGGTGTGCCGGTCAGTGGCGTGATGCTGGAAAGCTTCCTCATCGCTGGTGCCCAGGCCCCCGAGGCGCGTCCGCTCACCTACGGACAGTCGGTCACCGACAAGTGCATGGACTGGGGAACAACCGATCTCGTGCTGCGCGAACTGGCCGCGCCCTAACGCTGCTCGGCCAGCGTGGCCAGGTTGCGCAGTGAGTTCTCCAGATGGCTCGCAGGGAACGGCGGGAACTCGATATCGCGATGGTGCGGTG
>JBPPMV010000273.1:0-9699 GCA_051306235.1 Mycobacterium sp.
CGACCCGCGGCGGTCCCAGACCGCCGCGCGGGCCGCGATACACCTGCAGCCCCGGCCCGGTGAGGACGTGTCGATCGTCGCGGGCATCATCAACTTCGTCATCACCGAAGGCCTCTGCGACACCGATTTCCTGACCGAGAACGTCATCGGATTCGACGAACTGTCGCAGGCTGTCTCGGGTTTCACCCCGGAGTACGTCGCCGAGCGTGCCGATATCCCGGTGCAGCAGTTGATCGAGGCAGCACGACTTTTCGCGACATACGGCACCCGGCGCGGGATGGTGAACGCGGGCACCGGGGCGAACTTCGCCATGCACGGCAGCCTGCTCGAATATCTGTGTCTGTGCCTGACGACAATCTGCGGTCGTTGGCAGCGGGCCGGCGAACGGGTGGTGCGCCCGAACACCCTGATGCCGGCGTTCACCGCGAAGGCACAGCCCCACGCGCCATATGAGGGCTGGGGATACGGCGAGCGGCTGCGGGTCCGAGGACTGACGGACACCGTCGCCGGAATGCCGACGGCCGCGCTGGCCGATGAGATCCTGCTGGAGGGCGAGGGGCAGGTGAAGGCGCTGATCTGTATCGGCGGCAACCCGATGGCCGCCTGGCCGGACCAGCGCAAGACGCTGCGCGCACTCGAAAGTCTGGATCTGCTGGTCACTCTCGACACCGAGATGTCGCTGACCTCACGGCTGGCCGATTACGTCATCGCTCCGATGATGCAGATGGAAACACCGGCCATGACCATGGGCAGCGAGCTGATCAAGTACTACACCAGTGGCACCGGGATCCCGGCGCCGTATGCGCAGTACGTGCCGAGGCTTCTCGACCCGCCGGCGGGTTCCGATCTGACCGAGGAGTGGCAGTTCTTCCTCGGACTCACCAAACGCATGAAACTCGACCTGTGGTTCGTGAACTTCTTCGGCGGTGGCGGCGGCAAGTTCATGGAATCCCCGCCGATCGTCATCAACATGAACGCCGAGACCTCCCTGACCACCGAGGAACTGTTCGCGCAGATGTGTGCGACATCGCGCATCCCGTTCGAGGAGGTCGCCGGTCACGCGCACGGGAAGATCTTCGATGTCGACGAGACGGTCGCCGAACGGGACGCCGACTGCGATGCACGACTCGACGTCGGCAATTCCTACCTGCTCGATGAGCTGGCCGAGGTCCTGACCGAGGATTTCGCCGCTGCCCGAAGCGATTCCGCGTACCCGTTCCGGCTGATCCCGCGCAGGCATGGCAGCTTCATGAATTCCTCCGGCACCAATCTCGCCGCGCTGAACCGAGGCAAGGCCTACAACCCGGCCTATATGCATCCCGACTCCATCGAGGCGCTGGGCCTGCGGTCCGGTGACCTGGTCACGGTCACCTCACCGCACGACAGCATCCCCAGCGTGGTGGAGGCCGACGAGAGCCTGCGCCGCGATGTCATCGCCATGCACCATGCCTTCGGCGGGCTACCGAGCGAGGACGGCGAAGTCTGGTCCCGCGGGAGCAATGTCGGGCGCCTGGTCCCGACCGATACGAACTATGACGCGATCACCGGTCTGCCCCGGCAGGGGAACATTCCGGTGAGCGTCACCGCAGGCGCCGGCTGACCCTCACGCGGCGATCGACGCACCGCAGATTCCGCACGCCTCGAGCTGCCGCCGCTTCCAGCGGGCGATCGGGATGAAGAACACGGTGAACTGGTTGAACTGCCGGATGCGTGTCCACTGCGTGGTGTTGTGGCAACGGGGACAGGTCCGGACCTCGCCGGGCCCGAGGGGCTTCTGTTTGGCACCGAAGCCGAAGAGAAAGAGCATGCGTCCCAGCGTAGAGACCGGCCGTACAGAAGAGCTCAAGCAGCGAGTTCGGTGCGCGGGATGAACAGCGCGATCACCGCGCACAGCACGGCCGCACCGAGCCCGAATACGAAGGCAGTTTCGAATCCCGCGGTGCTGGGCACCGACACGCCACCGACGTCGACGGTGTACCGGGCGAGCACCGTCGCGATGACGGCGGCCGCGGTGGCCGTGCCGAGCGATCGCATGAGGGTGTTCAGCCCGTTGGCGGCGCCGGTCTCCGAGGCCGGGACGGCCCGCATGATCAAGGTCGGCATGGCGGCGTAGCCGAGCCCGATGCCGATGCCGATCAGCACGTTGATGATCAGAATGTGGCCGGCGTGCAGGTTCGACACCAGCGCGACGACATAACCGGTTCCCATGATCGCCGCGCCGGAGACGAGCAGCGGTTTGGGACCCCAGCGCCGTTCCAGGCGACCGGCCACCGGTGACATGACGAGCATCGCGAGTCCGGCGGGCATCAGGAACAGGCTGGCCTGTAACAGCGGCATTCCCAGTCCGCCTGCCTCGGTGGGAAGTTCGAGGAGCTGGGGAAAGGCGATCTGGGACGAGAACAGCGCGAAGCCCATGGCGATCGACGCCAGGTTGGTCAGCAGCACCGGGCGGCGGGCGCTGACGCGTAAATCCACCAGCGGCTCACCGCTGCGCAGCTCCAGCCAGCCCCAGACCAGCAGCACGACCACGCCACCGACCAGGAAGGCGATCGTCCGCGCAGAGGTCCAGCCCCAGTCATTGCCACGCGAGATCGCCAGCAGCACACCGGACAAGCCCACGGCGAGACCGATGATGCCGACCACGTCGACCCGACCGCCGACGCGCAGTCTGCTCTCCGGCACGAAGGTCACCATCAGGCCGAACGCGATGGCGCCCAGGCTCCCGGCCACCCAGAACAACACATGCCAGTCGAAATGCTCGGTGACGAAGGCACTTATCGGCAGACCGAGGGCTCCGCCGACGCCCAGCGTGGCGCTGACCAAGGCGATCGCCGAGCCGAGCCGGTCGGGGGGAAGTGTGTCGCGCAGGATTGCGATCCCCAGCGGGATGACACCCATACCCATGCCCTGCAGGCCACGGCCGACGATCAGCGGAGCCACCGTCGGCGACAGCGCCGCGACCACAGATCCGAGCATCAGCACGCCGAGCAGGATGAGGGCGACGCGGCGCTTGCCGTACATATCGCCCAACTTGCCGGAGATGGGCGTGCAGATGGCCGCCACGAGCAGCGTGATGGTGATGACCCACCCGGTATCGCTACTGGACGCGTTGAGCAGTTGGGGCAGCTCACCCTGGATCGGGATCAGGATGGTCTGCGTAAACGCGGCACACATGCCGGCGAACGCCAGCACTGCCACGACCGCACCGGCGCGAGCCGGGGGCGCCGCGGCCTCGAGATGCGGGTCGACCGCCGTCGGGATATCGACCGTCATCAACCCACCCTTCGTCTGGTCGCGCGAGACCTTCCTCTGGTCACCTGAGACACCGTACAGGTCAGTGAGACTGAGTATCAACTTCGTGGCTACGTCTCGTTTCTGACATTCAGCGTCAAATTCGGATACCCTGGGCCGATGACCGCAGGGGTACGTGAGCGCGCACGACTCGCATTGCGCACCGAGATTGCGCAGGCGATGAGCAATCTGTTCGCGCAACGAGGATTCGACGAGGTGACGGTCGAAGAGGCTGCGAGCGAGGTCGGCATCTCCCGGGCGACCTTCTTCCGGTACTTCGGCTCCAAGGAGGACGCCGTCCTCGCGGCCATCGAAGCATCGTCCATCGACTATGCGGCGCACCTCGAGACGCTGCCTCCGGTCGCAGCCGAGAGCCCGTGGGGCCTCATGCTCCGCGCCTTCCAGGGTGCCCTCGCGCACCGGGACGAGCATTCCGAGATGGAGCGCTCACGGGTGCGGATGATCAATACGACCGTGTCACTGCGAACACGGATGGCGCAGCGGCGTTTTGCCCATGAGGATGCGCTCACGTCCGTTCTCGCGGCCCGGATCGAGTCACCGGACGCCGCCCGGACCATCGTCGTGGCCGCGCTTGCCGCGCTCGATCTGGCATGGCGACGCTGGGCGGCCGGTGAGTCTCCGACCATTTCGCACTCGCTGGATTACGTGTTCGCCCAACTCACATCGGCCAATTCGGCGTCAGCCACGTAAGCCTCAAGCACGCAGGTAGGTCAGCACCGCCAGCACCCGGCGATGCTGTTCGTTGTCGGGCGGCAACCCGAGCTTCGTGAAGATACTGCTGATGTGTTTCTCCACCGCTCCATCGCTGACCACGAGCGCGCGGGCGATGTTCGTATTGGATCGACCCTCGGCCATCAGCGCCAGCACCTCCTGCTCCCGCAGGGTCAGTTGGCGCAGCGGGTCATCACGACGGCGCCGCACCAGCAGCTGGGCCACCACGTCCGGGTCGAGCACCGTACCGCCGCCGGCGACCCGCTCCAGGCCGTCGAGGAAATCGGCCACCGCGACGACCCGGTCCTTCAACAGATAGCCGATGGCTCCGGACCCATCGGCCAAAAGGTCGTCGGCGTAGGAGACTTCGACATACTGGGACAGCACGAGAATCGGTGAACGCGGCACCCGACGGCGCACGTCGACCGCCGCGCGCAGCCCCTCGTCGGTGTGCGACGGCGGCATCCGGACATCCACCACCGAGACGTCGGGTCGGTGGGTCTCGATCGCCTGCACCAGCGCCGGTCCGTCACCGACCGCGGCGAGCACCTCATGACCGTTCTCGGTGAGCAGCCGAATCAGGCCCTCCCGCAGCAGAACCGAGTCATCGGCGACGACCACTCTCAGCATGGGAGCTCCACTCTGATCGTCGTCGGCCCGCCGTCGGGGCTGTGTACGTCCAGTGTGCCCCCACCGCCGCGCACCCGGTCGGCGAGCCCGGACAGGCCGTGTCCCTTGGCCACATGCGCTCCCCCGTTCCCGTCGTCCACCACCTCGACGCGGACGCGGGTCGGGCCCGTCGCGACCGTGACCCAGCAGTTCATCGCACCGCTGTGTTTGGCGACGTTGGCCAGCGCCTCCGCGACCGCGAAGTACGCCGTGGTCTCCGCGGCCGGATCGAGCCGCCCGGCCGGCATGCCCAGTTCGGGATCCACCACGAGTTCGACCGGCACCGTGCACCGAATGGCCAGGGCGGCAAGCGCACTGGGCAACCCGCGGTCGGTCAGCACGGGCGGTGCGATCCCGCGGGACAGCGCGCGCAACTCGTCGAGTGTCTCCTGGGTCTGGGCGATCGCCTCGTCGAGGGTGTCCCGTACCGCGCCCGGCGGGCTGTGCTGACGGGCCCGGCCCAGGTCCATCGCCAGCCGGATAAGGCGCTGCTGGGGGCCGTCGTGGATATCGCGTTCCAGGCGCCGGAGCGCATGCGCCTCGGCGGAGGCCGCGGCCGACTTCTGTTCGGTGAGCACGGTGATCGTCTGGCGCATCTCGGCCACCCCGGTGAGCAGGACGCGGGCGAAACCGGCCTCGAGCAGCGCGCAGCCGCGCACCACCAGCGGCAGGGTGAGCAAGCAGAGCACGCCTACGGCGGTCTGGAATCCGATGCGGGCCACAGCACTGTCACCGAGCCCGATCAGCTGAGCCAGCGAGGTGTTGTCCGGGCCGCGCGGAACCGCCCAATCCCAGGCGATGGTCAGCGTCCCGGCGACCGCGGTGGCCCACCAGCTGACGACGACGCAGAAGGTGGCCACCGAGATCGGGAACCGCAGAATGGCATGCACGAGGTCGAGCCAGGACTGCCCGTCGGCCAGTGGGGTGACGAGCCGCTTCCAGACCGACGCACCCGGTGCGGCCATGCGATACGCCGGCCGGGTCCGCGGCCGGCCCAACACCGCCGGATAACGCAGCCGCTCGATATCAGCGAAGACCCGAGCGATGAGCACCGTCGCGACAAGGACCGGCAGGCCGATGACGACGATGAGCGTGCCGACGCCCGCCGACAGCCCGGTCACGGCAACACAAAAGCTCACGACCGCCAACGGGAAGCCGAGCAGGACGTACCCGCTGTCGACACCGAGCTGACGTACGGTGCCGCTGCGTTCGGTGATGGTCACGCTGTCGACGCTAGGCATCTGACGGTCTCACCCCCATCCCGTGCGCCTGCGTGTTCAGGGTAGGGCTGCCCCTACTGCGGTTGCAGCCCGGTGATGCGCACCCGCACCTCGTCGAGCAATTCGGAGATCGACGGGTAATCGGCGGGGTGGATCGGATCGCCGAAGATGACCTGCACGGAGTGGCCCAGGACCGGGAACCTCCGGTGCAACGGCAGCACCTTGTTCGCGTTCACCAGCCGGACCGGGATGATCGGCACACCGGTGTCCTTGGCCAGCACCGCGACACCGGGCCGGTACGGGGCGATATCGCCCGGCTTCACGCACTTTCCCTCGGGGAAGATCCCGACCAGCGCCCCGTCCTCCAGCGCCTGGGTCGCGCTTGTCATGGCCTGTTGGCCTGATGCGGAGTCGCCACGGACCACCGGGATCTGACCCAGCACCTCCACCAGCCAGCGGGTGATCGGCGATTTCCACAACTCGGCCATTGCCATGGCGATCGCCTCGCGTCGGAGCGCCGCGAGGATGAAGAACACGTCGATCATCGAGGTGTGGTTGGCCGCCAGGATCACCGCACCCTTATCGGGCACGATATCGGCGTTCACGATCGTCGTTCTGATGATCCGGGTGAACCCCAACGTCCACAGCATCAGGCGGATCGCCCACGTCACCAACCACGCGCGCTTCCCGAGCCCGCGCACCCGCGGGCGCCTCAATCGCATGGGGCTATGTTCGCATCGACTACTCGCCGCTGCCGTGGGCCGCTCACTCTGCGAGGACCGCCGTCACGGCGGACTGCACACCCTCACCGGCGATGTGGATCGGCTCGACCGAGCGCAGGGTGCGACACAGCACGAACGCGCCCTCCAGCGCGGTCAGCGTGATCACGGCCAGCCGCCGGCTCTGCTCGTCGGTGATGTCGAGTTGCCCGAACCACGCGGCAATCCCGGCCAGCCAGCCTTCGAACACCGTCGCCGACTCCTGCCTGAGGAGCTCATTGGTGCTGGCCACCTCCAGCGCGATGGTCTCGATGGAACATGCCTCGCTGTAGTCCTGCGACCGCATGAGCTCGCCCGCGTTCGCGAACATCTGCGGAACGCCGGTGGCGGGATCGGTGTCTGCCAGTTGCACAGCGACGAACGCGCCGTAGCGGACTCCCTCACTGCGGATGACCTCGGCGGTGATCGATTCCTTGCCGCCGGGGAAGTGGTGATAGATCGACCCGAACGGCGCCTTGGCAGCCGCCGAGATCTGCTTGAGGCCGGTGGCCGCCATCCCCTGGCGCCGGTACAGCTCGGCGGTCGCCGCCAGGATGCGGTCCCGGGTGCCGGGCTGCGTCATGACCGCATAGTAGAACGATCTATCAGCGAGTTCCAATGGCCTCAACCCTCTCAAAGCGGAGTCGCCGCGGGCACCTTGCGCCTCGCTGCGGCGCGTCCTATCGTATCTCCAAATAGAATGATCTATCTAGGAGGTTCCGGTGCCGATCGTCGAGGTCCCGTCCGGCCGCATCGCCTATGAGGACACCGGCGGTGACGGGCGGGTGCTGGTGTTCGGCCACGGTCTGCTGATGGACGGCAGGCAGTGGCGCAAGGTCATCCCGCAGCTGTCCGAATACCGCTGCATCACACCGACATTGCCGATGGGCGCGCAGAAACAGGCGATGCATCCCGATGCCGATCTGACCGAGCAGGGCGTGGCGGGCATCCTCGCCGATTTCCTCGACGCCCTCGACCTGCAGGACGTGACGCTGGTCCTCAACGACTGGGGTGGCGGTCAGTTCCTGATCTCCGACGGCAGGGACAAACGCCTCGGCAGGCTCGTACTGGCCTCCTGCACGGCCTTCGACAACTACCCGCCCAAGCCGGCTCGGCCGGCCGCACTGCTGTGCAGCCTGCCCGGTGGCGGTTGGGTGATCAGCAAGCTGTTGGGCACCAAGTTCTTTCGGCACAGCAACCGTGCCTACGGCGCGCTGACCAAACGCGGGTTGCCCGACGCGTTGTTCGACGACTGGTTCGCGCCTGCCGTCCGGGACCCCGCGGTACGCCGCGACCTCGTCAAGTTCGCCACCGGCGCTCCGCCCCGGCGCCGGCTGCTCGAACTGTCCGAGCAGATGCGGACTTTCACGCGTCCGGTGCTGGTCATCTGGGCTCGGGAGGACCAGATGATGCCGTTGTCGCATGCGGACCGACTGGTCGACCTGTATCCCGATGCCACCAAAGAGATCGTCGAGGATTCCTGGACGCTGATTCCCGAGGATCAGCCGGAGATCATGGTGGAGGCGTTGCGGCATTTCGTCGGCTGAGCCGGCCTGGCATTGATCGAGGGGTTCATTGCTAGGTTGGCTCATGCCCTCATTGACCGATCCGTTGACGCTGCCGTGCGGCCTGGTGCTGCCGAACCGCATCATGAAGGCCGCGTTGAGCGAGGCACTGGCCGGCCGGAACCACGCGCCCGATGTACGGCTGGAACGGCTGTACACGTCATGGAGCCGTGGCGGCTACGGGCTGATCGTCACCGGCAACGTGATGGTCGACGGCCGCCAGCTCGGCGAGCCGGGCAATGTGGTCATCGAGGACGAACGCCACCTGGACGCACTGTCCCGGTGGGCCAAGACCACCAAGGACGCCGGCGTGCCGATCATGGTGCAGATCAATCATCCCGGGCGGCAATCCAACCCGCTCGAGCTCGGGCACACACCCGTCGCTCCCAGCGCCGTCGCGGTCAACATCCCGGGGGCCAGGACACCGCGCGAACTGAAGCCTGCCGAGATCGAGAACCTCGTCGATCGGTTCGCCAACACCGCCGCGGTATGCGAGGCGGCCGGATTCGACGGTGTGCAGATTCACGGCGCGCACGGCTACCTCATCGCCCAGTTCCTCTCGCCGTTGACCAATCGCCGCACCGACGAGTGGGGCGGCGATCCGGCACGACGGATGCGTTTCGTCCTCGAGGTGACCCGCCGGATCCGGGCCCGAGTCACGCCCGGATTTGCCGTCGGCATCAAACTCAACTCGGCGGACTTCCAGAAAGGTGGGTTCAGCGAGGACGAGTCGCGGGGCGTGCTCGCCGCACTGGCGTCCGAGGGCATCGACCTTTTCGAGGTCAGCGGCGGCTCCTACGAGCAGCCCGCCATGATGGGCGCCGCCGCCGCGAGCACCCGGGCCCGTGAGGCCTACTTCTTGGACTACGCCCGCACGGCGCGCGAAGTCGTCGGCAACGTCCCGCTTGCGGTCACCGGCGGCTTCCGGTCCCGCAAGGCCATGCAGGCCGCCGTCGGCGGCGGCGAATGTGACGTCATCGGATTGGGTCGCCCGACGGCCACCACCCCCGACGCAGCGGACCTGATCCTGTCCGGCCGTTCCACCGTGCTGCCCTCCCATCAGCTGCGGGTCGGGTGGCGGGGCGCCCTGGGCAAACTGACCGATCTCAAGACGCTGGACAGCCTGCTCGACCTGAACTGGCATACCGATCAGCTGCACCGCATCGGTGCGGGCGCACATCCCGATCTCGACCGCGGCCCGATGGCCACCGCGGTGGCGATGGTTCGCCGCAACGGGCGAGCATCCTTCGGCCGTCGGCGCGGTCTATAGCACCTGTAGTCGGGTGCTCAGCAGCCCGGCGCCCGGCTCCCGTTTTTTGCTGGGGTGCTCAGAGCGTTAATGTGCAGGATCATGACCGCAGCAGCAGACGCGTTGCCTCTCGAATCCCGGGTCGGCCATTACTACCAGATGGACGACACCTACCTCGTCGGCCGCGAGAAGGTGCGCGAGTTTGCCCGCGCGGT
>JBPPMV010000274.1:0-4255 GCA_051306235.1 Mycobacterium sp.
CACCGTCTGACGGGCGGCCGGGGACACCGCCAGCACCACCACGGAGATCAGGATCAGCACGGACAGCACAACCGCGCCCGGCAGGAGATAACGGCGCATCAGCTCTTCTTGAAACGTTTGACGAGGCCGAGACCCGGGCGTTCGATGGCGTAGTAGGTGATGGTCGACAGCAGAATTGTCACGACAGCCACCACTGCGACGTTACGGAACATCCCGCTCCACGAGTCGCCGGCGGCCAGATCGTAACGGCCCAGCAGCAATAACACCGGGTAGTGCCACAGGTACACCGACAGTGAGATCATCCCGACGAAGTAGAACGGTTTGAGGTCCAGGAAACGCGCTATCGGCGAATCCTTCCCGCGGGCCAGCGGCAGAACGACGATCGCGATGAACACCGCGGACACGAAACCGATTCCGGCAGTGGCGAATACGGTGCCCTTCACCGCGAGCACGAGCGCGAAGGCCAGGGACACCAGCAGCAGCGGGAAGCACAGGAAGTGGATCCGTCTGGCCGCAGGCACGGAGATGACGCCCTGTTCGATCGCGACGAACAGGATCGCGGCGAACATCCCGTACGCGAACAGGTCGGCGTTGGTGATGAAGCTGCGCATGAATACCGCGGCCCAGGTGGGGCCCCAGTTCTGCATCATGACGGTGTCCGCGCCGGACGCAGCGAACACCAGCGGCGCGAAGAGTCGGCCGATGATGCCCACCGCCAGCAGGATGGCCGGTGCCAGGCAGGCCAGCACCAACGGCTTGACATCGGTGCGCTTGCGCAGCGCGAAGAGCAGGTAGCCCAGCAGCGGCAGCACCGCGTAGAACGCGATCTCCAGGGTCAGCGACCAGGACGGGCTGATACCGGTCTGCACGTAGTCGGGGATGTAGGTCTGCGTCAGCGTCAGGTTGGCCAGCAGTTCCCAGGGGTCGGTGATCATCCCGGTGCCGGAGTCGGTGCCGTGCGGCTGGATCGCCGAGTTCTGCACATAGGCCACCTGGAGCACGAAATTGCAGATCAGGAAGATCGCGAGATAGCCGGGGAAGACCCGGAAGAACCGATGCAGGGCGTACTGCTTGGTGTCGGGCATGGCCGCCTTCGAGCGGTCCCGGGTCAGCCGCCGGATATAGGGCAGGAACAGCAGGAAACCGCTGAGCACGAAGAACAGGATCAACGCAAGGCCGAGCACGCCGAGGAAGGCCTTGTCATGGGTGACCGGCGAATAGCTCAGCGCGACATGGCCCATCACCACCGCCAGGCAGCCCAGCCCGCGGATGCCGTCGAGGCCGATGATCCTGGTGTGCGTCGGTGAGGTGGCGAGCACCTGGGATTCGATGGCAGGTTCCGGCTCTGTCTGCGATTGCGCGGGGGCCCCCGCGTCCCCGCGGGCCGCGTTCGTATCTGTCATGGGCGTTCTCCGCTAGTGATGACTGGGGACGGGTGTCAGGTGCTCTTGAAGATCGACGGCCCACCTTCGAGAGCGCAGGTGCTGTCGGGCGGTGCGTCGGCGAACCGCTTGATTATCCAGTCCAGCGACACGATGGGGTCGAAGTCCCCGTGCCCCCGGCCACCACCGATGAACGATGCCACGGTGTCACCCAGATCGCATGCCCTTCGCACGGCCTCGGTCGTCCACGCCACCGGGATCACGTCGTCGGCGTCACCGTGCACCACGAACATCGGCGCGACCGCCGGGGCCCGGGGCAGGCCGCTCATCTCGTACAGGTAGCCGCGCAGCCGATCGAGCGCCTCCGGTGTCGCCGGGCGCAGGTCCTCGGGCGGAATCTGTTCGGCCACCGTCAGGCGATCCTCGGTGGCGTCGGTGGCGCACCCGGCCAGCAGGTCCCACTTCTCGGTGACCAGCCCGCGCCGGTAGTCGTCCAGATCCAGGTCCGGATGCGCGTTCTGCAATGACGACAGGATGAGCACCATCGCGATCCGCTGCTGCGGGGAGAGCACGCCCTCGGCCGCCATATCGGCCAGGCCGGTGATATCGGCGGCGGGCGACACGCTCACCGAGCCGATGAGTCGGGTGTCCCGCGCGCCGTAGGTGGCGGCCAGTTCATTGGCGGCCCAGGCGGCCTGGCCGCCCTGGGACACCCCAAAGGCGACCCACCGTTCCGAGGAATCCGGTACCAGCATGCGGGCCGCGCTGGCCGCATCGAGCATGTTGTAACCGGCCGTGGTGGCGTCCAGATAGGGGTGGTAGCTGTCGCTGGTCCCCAGCCCCTGATAGTCCGGAACGACCATCATGTAGCCGAGCGTGACCAGCGCCCGGACCGCATCCGCGGCGCCCAGCAGGGTCGGCGACAGTGACGGCGCGCAGTCCGAGCGCACACCGGTGGTGCCGTGCCCGAACACGATGACGGGCCAGCCGCCCTCGGGCGGGGTACCGGCCGGGGTGAACACACTGCCGGAGACCACCTGCGCGCTGCCGTCCACACCGGAGGTCGAGTTGTAGGTGATGCGTGCGGCGACCGAGGTGATCCGCAGCATCCGGCGGTCGATGGTCGGGAGCCTGGTGGCACTGACCAGTGCACCCGGCCCGGTGGCCGAATAGTCGCCGGGCAACTGGATTTCGGAGATCACCGCGGCCGGCGGCTCGGTCTGCGGCTGCGCGCAGCCGGCGATCACCAACACGAGCGCGAGCAGCGAGCTTGCCAGCGCCGTCCGTGTCGTGGGTGTCGTCCTCGCGGACATTCTGTGTGCCATCGAGCTCCTAAGGCCTAGCGGGCATCGCCGCTGGACGGCGTCAGCGAGTTCGCGACCTGGGCGAGCTGGCCGCCGGTCAGGACATTGTCGCGGGTGAGCCCGAACGCCAGCACCAGCACGAGGCTGAGCGCGAAGCCGACGCCGGCCGCCACGAGCAGCGGGGTCTTCACGTCGGGCTGCACCTCATGGGCGACGGTCGCGGGATCGACGGCGACGAGTTCGGCCGCCGGACCGGTGTACTGGATGGGATCGGTGGGGACGGCCTCGACGTATTCGAGCTCGCCGGACATCTTCATCAGGAAGGACGCGAGCGTGTTGACCGTGTCGATGGTGGTCTGCGGGTCGGTGCCGGTCACCCGCACCCGCAGCAGCGCCGAGGATGGCCGGGCGAAGCGGGACAGACCGTAGGGCTCCCAGGCCGCCGTCACATCGGCCGAGAGTTCGCTCGGCGTCAGCGGCAGGTCGAGCTCCTCGATGGTGCGCTCGCTGATCACCGAGGACTGCGCCAGCTCGACGTAGGTGGCCATCCGGCTGTTCGCCCCGATGCCGCCGGCGTAGGCGGAGTAGGTGCCCGGGTCGCCTGCAACCTGGGCGAACAGCAGCACCGACGCCTCATAGCTGCGCTCATGGGTGAGCTTCTGCACGCCGAACGCCACGGCAGGCGACAGCAGGGTGGCCAGCAAGATGACGACCCAGCCCTTGGCCACGATCGTCAGGTAGTCCCGTGCCCGTGGCACCTCGACGGGCGCCCTCAATTTCTGCTCGGACAATCGTTGGGCGGCGGTTCCGCACCGTCGAGCCGGTCCATCAGCCAGGGCAACGTGAAACCACTGTCCAGGTCGGCATGTCCCTTCCCCGGACCCTTCCTGATCTCGATATAGCTGCCCATGGCGCAGGCCCGATCCAGTGCCCGCTCGAACCAGGTCTCGTCGACCAGCTGGTCCTCGGTGCCGTAGGCGACCACCAGCGGCGTGGTGTTGGGGGCTTGCGGCACAGCGATTTCCGCCAGCCGGTCGCGCAACCAGACGACGTCCTCGTAGGTGGCCGGCTTGAGATCGTCGTTGGTCATCAACCCGCGAACGCGTTCGATGTCCTCGAAGTTGGGCGGGATGCAGTCCAACAATGCATCCCAATTCTCAAGCGTCGCGCCTCGGCGGTAGTTGTCCAGGTTCATCTCGGGGTTGAACCACTTCAGCGACTGCAGTGCAAAGACCAGCGTCACCCGCTGATCGGGGGTGAGGGTTTCGTTCCACGCGGCATCGGCCAGGCCGGACATATCGGCGGCCGGCGCCATCGAGACGGTGCCCAGCAGGTCGAGCCCCTGACCATAGGTGGGGGCCTCGTCAGCGGCCGCCCACACCGCCAGGCCGCCCATCGAATGCCCGTAGGCCAGCCAGGTCGGCTCGGTGTCCGCACCCACCCGGCGGGCGGCGCGCACCGAATCGATGACGTTGTAGCCGAGGGTTTTCGCGTTCAGGAACGGATGCTGGTAGCCCTCCACCCCGGCACCTTGGAAGTCCGAGACGGTCACCAGGAAACCCGCCCGGA
>JBPPMV010000275.1:0-6686 GCA_051306235.1 Mycobacterium sp.
AACCGCATTCTGTTGTGTAATAAGCAACAAGTGCGTCATTCGCAACATGTCGAAGCACCAGGTGAGGGAAACCAGATGTCGCTTGACACGAACAGTGCCTCCGGGACCGACCCCGCGCCCGACGCGAATTCGCACCAGGAGCATCCGTTGGCACCCATCACCGGCCGCCTGGCACCGGTGGATCAGAACCCGGGCCGCGACTGGGTTGTCTTCGGTGTCACCGGCGTCATCTCGATCGCCTTCGTGGTGTGGGGCCTGGTCGACACCCCGGGGTTGTCCGCGGTGTCCGCAGGCACCAAGGATGCCGCGATCAAAGGATTGGGCTGGTTCTTCGTGCTGGCGGCCAGTTTCTTCGTCGTCTTCGTGTTGTGGTTGGCCGCCAGCAAGTACGGTCGCATTCCGCTCGGCTGCGATGACGAGGAGCCTGAGTTCAAGACCATCTCGTGGATCGCGATGATGTTCAGCGCCGGCATGGGTATCGGCCTGATGTTCTGGGGTGTCGCCGAGCCGCTCAATCATTTCGTCACCCCGCCTCCGGGCACCAGCGAGGCGCAGTCCGACGAGGCGTTCCAGACGGCGATGGCCACCACGATGTTCCACTGGGGACTGCACCCGTGGGCCATCTACGCCGTGGTCGGTCTCGCGATCGGCTACGGCATGTACCGCAAGGGACGCTCGGGCCTGCTGTCGGCGGCCTTCACCTCACTGTTCGGTGACCGCGCGAACGGACCGGCCGGCAAGGTCATCGACATTCTCGCGATCTTCGCGACACTGTTCGGGTCTGCCGCCTCACTGGGCCTGGGCGCCTTGCAGATCGGCGACGGCCTGGAGTTCAACGGATGGGTCGGCACCGTCGGCACCCCCATCCTGGTGACGATCATCGCCGCACTCACGGTGGCCTTCATCCTGTCCGCGGTCTCGGGTATCGCCCGCGGCATCCAGTGGCTGTCGAATATCAACATGGTGTTGGCGTTGATTCTTGCGGTGTTCGTCTTCGTCGCGGGGCCGACATTGTTGATCCTCAACCTCATTCCGAGCGCACTGGGCGATTACATTCAGGATTTCGTCGGCATGAGTGCCCGTACCAATGCCAACGGTGACGCCGAACTCGCGGCGTGGCTGTCCGGTTGGACGATCTTCTACTGGGCGTGGTGGGTGTCGTGGACACCGTTCGTGGGCATGTTCATCGCACGCATCAGCCGTGGCCGTACGATCCGTCAGTTCGTCACCGGTGTGCTGCTCGTCCCGACGACGGTCAGCCTGGTGTGGTTCGTGATCTTCGGCGGCGCGGGCATCGACCGGCAACGCACTGTCGGCGATATGGTCGATGCCGAAGGCGGCGTCGACAGCACCGGTGCACTGTTCCAGTTGCTCGACACGATGCCGCTGGCCGGTATCACCACCGTGCTCGTCATGGTGCTGGTGGGCATCTTCTTCGTCTCGGGCGCCGATGCGGCATCGATCGTGATGGGCTCGCTGTCCGAACGGGGTTCCCATGAACCGCGGCGCGCCACGGTGGTGTTCTGGGGCGCACTGACCGGTGCCGTCGCCGCGATCATGCTCATCATCGGCGGGGGCGGCGCGGACGCGCTGACGGGACTGCAGAACCTCACCATCGTGGCGGCGGTGCCGTTCGTCATCGTGATGGTGCTGCTGTGTGTAGCGCTCTACAAGGACCTGCGCACCGACCGGGTGGTGGTGGTCGACCGGCGCAGTACCGAACTCGTCGAGCGGGCCGTCGTCACCGGCGCAGGCAACTACGGCGACAACTTCGATCTCGTCACCCGCTACCACAAGCTCGACGCACCCAAATCCGACGCGATGAACCCTGCTGCAAAAAAGGAGGAGTAGCCCGGTCAGGTCCGCACGATCCGCCACCGCCCGTCCCGGCACTCGACGCGACCGGTGATCTCCAGCAGCGCCAGCGGACCGAGCACCTGCTCGGCCGGGATCCCGGCGTCCACCGCGATCTGCTCGACACTGCGCAGCCCACGGGCCGGTAGCGCCTCGTACACCAGCGACTCCTCCCGACTCAGCCCGTCCAGGGGTGTCTGCGGGTGCTCGGGATCGTCGGCCAGTTCGCCGATCTTGCCGATGATCTCCAGCAACTCCTCGGCGCGGCTGATCAGTTGGGTGTCCCGCCGCCGCAGCAACACGTGGCAGCCGGCCGACGCTGCCGAGGTCACCGGCCCCGGGACCGCGCATACCACCCGGCCCATCGCCTCGGCCCAGGCCGCGGTATTGGCCGCGCCGCTGCGCAATCCCGCTTCCACCACCACCGTCGCACCGCCCAACGCGGCCACCAGACGGTTCCGGGTCAGGAATCTATGCCGGGCCGGCCGCACACCGGGTGGATACTCGGTCACCAGAAGACCGCTACCGCCGATGCGGTGCAGCAGCGCGGAATGGCCTGCCGGATAGAGGATGTCGATGCCACCAGCCAGGACGGCAACGGTGACCCCGTCGACGCCCAGTGCCGCACGGTGGGCCGCACCGTCGATACCGTAGGCGCCACCGGACACTACCGCGGCGCCGCGCTCGGCCAGCCCCGCGGACAGGTCTGCTGCGACGTATTCGCCGTAGGCGGTGCACGCGCGGGTTCCCACGATCGACGCAGACCGTGCCGCTATCTCGTCCAGTCGGGCCGGGCCGATGGCCCACAGCACCATCGGGCGCCGGCCGGATTCCTTCTCTTTGACGGCCGCACTGTCGAACACGGTGAACGCGAGATGTGGCCACTCCGCGTCGTCCGGGGTGATCAGTCGCCCGCCGCGACGGTCCAGCATGTCGAGGTCTGCTGCGGCGCTGTCGATTTTGTATCGCGCGAAGACAGCGCCCCGAAGGCTTTTCGGCGCTCGACCGTCGCGGATGGCTGCCGCCGCCTCCACCGGACCGACCTCAGCGACGAACGCGGACAGGTCCGCGCATGGCGACTCCGCCACCCTGGAGAGATACGCCCACGCGCGACGTACTGCGTCGTCGGTCATCGCACACCGCCTTGGCGGAAGCTCAGCGCGGTCGCGACATGTTCCGGCGTCGGTGAGTTCACACCGGCCAGATCCGCGATCGACCATGCAATACGCAATGTGCGGTCGGCGCCGCGCAGGTTGAGCCTTCCTCGGTCGACCGCTGCGCGCAGCACCGCCATCGTGGCACCACTGGGACGGAACTGTTGGCGCAGAGCGGGTCCCGGCACCTCGGCATTGGTCCGCACCCCGATGGGCCGCCACCGCTCGGCTGCCGCCGCCCGCGCACCAGCCACCCTGCCGCGGACCGCGGCGGTCGATTCGCCGACCTCATGGGTGAAGGCGCCCGCCCGGATCGGATGCATCTCGACCCGCAGATCGACCCGGTCCACCAACGGTCCCGACAGCTTGCCCAGGTACCGACGTTTGGCGCCGGTATTGCACAGGCAGTCCTTCGGGTCGGTCGGAGCACAGGGGCACGGATTGGCGGCCAGGATGAGCTGGAATCGAGCCGGGTAGCGGGCCACGCCATCGCGGCGGGCCAAGCGGATTTCACCTTCCTCCAGCGGAGTTCGTAAGGACTCCAGCACATTGGTCCCCACTTCGGCGTACTCGTCGAGGAACAACACCCCTCTGTGTGCGCGGCTCACCGCGCCGGGACGCGCCATCCCGGAACCCCCACCCACCATGGCCGCCACTGTCGAGGAGTGATGCGGCGCGATGAACGGCGGGCGGGTGATCAGCGGGGTTTCGGGTGCCAGCGTCCCGGCGATCGAATGGATGGCGGTGACCTCGATGGCCTCCTCCTCTGTCAGTGCCGGGAGCAGGCCCGGCAGACGTTGTGCCAGCATGGTTTTGCCGATACCGGGCGGGCCGGTCAGCATGAGATGATGCGCCCCCGCCGCGGCTACCTCCAACGCGACCCGCGCCGACGTCTGCCCGATCAGATCCGCCAGATCCCGGCACTCCGGCGGCACGTACGGTGCAGCATCGGTGATCCGCCCCGCCAACTCGACCTTCCCGCGGAACCAGTCTTGCAGCTGACTCAGCGTCTGCACACCCCACACGTCGATACCGTCGACCAGACTCGCCTCGGCGAGATTGTCGAACGGCACCACCACCGACTGCCAGCCGTCCCGTTTGGCCGCCAGCACCGCGGGCAGCACACCGTTGATCGGTCGCACACGGCCGTCGAGGGCGAGCTCACCGAGCAGCACCGTCTTCTCCAAGCGCGGCCACTCTTTCTTCAGATGCGCCGAAAGCACCGCCGAGGCCAGCGCCAAGTCGTACGCGGAGCCGACCTTGGGCAGCGTCGCCGGGGACAGCGCCAACGTCAGCCGAGTGTCGGGCCAACTGTTACCGCAGTTGGTGATCGCCGCGCGGACCCGGTCGCGGGATTCCTGCAGTGCGGTATCGGGCAGCCCCACCAAATGCACACCGGGTAACCCCGCGCTGATATCGGCCTCTATCTCCACCGTGAGACCGTCCAGACCGCGGATCGCGACGGCGAACGCTCGTCCGAGTGTCATCAGCCGACCGCCTGCAGATGCGTGAGCTCGGGTGTGCGAGTGCGTCCGAACCGCACCCCGATCACATCGATGCGCACCCCCGACCAGCTTCCACCCCCGCCGGCCAGCCACAACCCCGCGAGCCGACGCAGCCGTCGGACCTTGTCCGGGGTCACGGCATACGCGACACCCCCGAAGCGGTCGGTGGTGCGCGCCTTCACCTCGACGAAGATCACCGTCCGCGCGGCTTCGTCGAGCGCGATCACATCCAGTTCGCCGTACCGGCAACGCCAATTACGCTCCAGCACCGTCAAACCCATTGCTTCGAGGTGCTGCACCGCCAGTTGCTCACCGAGTGCACCGATCTCGGCGCGAGTCCAGGTTTCCATGGACCCACCGTGACGCGGCCCACCGACACCACGGGCCTCCCCAGGGCCAGAAGGCCCTAGTTATCCACAATCACGGATTCATCCACAGGCACCGCTCAGCCCAGCGCAGTCGAGTCCTTCGCGACGACCTTCTCCACGTCAGCACGCACCTGCTCCAGGTCGGCACGCTCATCCTCGGAGTACTCGCGCGCCGAATCGTCCAGGACGCACACCGTCCCCACCACCCGGCCCGCGCTGTCATGCACGGGCACCCCCAGATAGTTGTGCAGACCGAACTCGGTCTCGTCCTCATTGCCCGCGAATGCCTCAGTCGTGCGCGAATCCTGAACGTAGAGCGCCTCATCGGTATCGACGACCCGTTCGCAGTACAGCGGGATCCGGCCGCCGTCGTCGCCGGCCTTCTTTCCGGCGGCTCCGACGGTGTAGTGCTGGGTCGCCTCACCGGCGGTGGCGGCAACCACCATGGCGTCGGGTTCGGACCGCATCACCAGGACGGACTTGACGCCCAACCGCGAGGCCAGCGCTTCGAGTTGAGGGGCGAGCGCAGACAGCGCCGGCGTGGAATCGGTGGCAAAGGGTTCGGCTGGGGTCATGGCCGCGATTATGGTCACACCCCACCTGTTGCACAACCGTTGTGCTCACCGGGCGGTCACATTCGCGAATACTTCGTCAGCGCAACGCTGTACAAGCCGTACGCGGCAAAACCGGCTGCCGCCGCCAACAACGTCGCCTGACCGTACTCGGTCTGGCCCAGCACTCTCACCGCCGCATCCAGTCCCGTCGCCCTCGACGGATCCTGCAAGAACGAAGCGCCCAGAACCAAGATTCCCGCCCCGAAAAGCACGATGCCCTCCCCGACATGACCGACGAAGCCCAACACGGTCATCAGCCGTCCGCCCGGCACCGTCAGGTCTCGAAGGAATTTCCGAGATGCGCCCTTGTAGATGAAGTAGCCGCCGAATGTCGCGATCGCCACACCGGCGGCGACCAGAACAGCTTTACCCCCACCGGACTGCATCAACCGGGCACTCAGTCCTTCGGCCCGCTCACTCCCATACCTTCCCACTCCCACCGCGAACTGCACCGCCGCGAAGGCCAACGCCAGGTACACGACCGCAAGTCCCGACGCCTTGAGCCGGTTCACCAGCGGCGTGTGCCGCTTGTCAGCGTGCGCGCTCTCGCCCGGATGCAGACCGAGCACAACCTCGGCCAGTCGCCACATCGCCAGCGCGAACAGGCCGAACGCCACCACCCATAGCGACATCGAACCGCCGCGCTGCTCCGCGAGTACCGCCAAAGCCCCCGTCTGGTCGGCCTCGCCCCGGAAACCGAACGCGATCCGCACGATGATGTAGGCGATCAAGAGATGCAGCAATCCACTCACGGGATAGCCGGCACGGGCGATCGTCTCGACAGTGCGACTTTCAGTGGCACGGTTGACCGCGCCCTTGAACGTCATCCAGCCACTGCCAGGTCGAGCACCGTGCACCTCTACCCGCCTTGCTTGTTCGAAACGGACTCTCCGGCCAACGGTATAGCGGCCCGTTCCGTCGGACGGTTTCGGCCCGCGGCAATCTCCGCACGCTCACCGGTGCAGCCGTCGAAAATCGCCGGATACGAACGCATATCGCACGCCTTGACCTCAACCCCCGTTGAGGTTCTACGTTGGCGGAGACAACGACGACGAAAGGCACCCAGTGGCTGAATACACACTGCCAGAGCTCGATTACGACTACGCAGCGTTGGAACCCCACATCTCCGGGCAGATCAACGAGATCCACCACAGCAAGCACCACGCCGCCTACGTCAAGGGCCTCAACGAC
>JBPPMV010000276.1:0-12890 GCA_051306235.1 Mycobacterium sp.
TTCCTGTCGGTCCGCAAGAGTGGACCGAAGATGATCCTGTGGGGGTCGGTGGCGCTGGTCGCCATCTACCTGCTGACCACGCTGGGCACCATGATGGCCCTGCCCGGCGATCAGATCGACCCGGTGACCGGGGTGATCGGCATGCTGGATGTCGCCGGGTTCCCCGGCCTGATGGAGATCTGCGCAATCGTGTTGGCGTTCATCATCATCGTGGCGTTGATGACCTATCAGGTGGCCTACTCCCGGCTGATCTTCGTCTCCGGCTTGGAACGGCATCTGCCGCGCATCTTCACCCACCTCAACCCCCGCACCCGGAACCCGGTGTCGGCCATCCTGATCCAGGGTGTGCTCTCATCGCTGATCCTGGTGGGCCTGTACTCGCAGAGCAGCATGGCCAACGTCACGATCTACCTGCAGGGCGGTCTGAGCACGGTGTGGCTGCTGTCCGGGTTCTTCTTCCTGATCCCGGTCATCGTGGCCCGTAAGAAGTACGCCGATCGTTATGCCGCAGAGCAGTTCTGGCGGATCCCCGGCGGCATGGTCGGCGTATGGACGGTCGCCGTCGTCGGCTCCATCGGCACCGTCGGCGGTATCTACTACTCGTTCGTCACCCCCTGGATCGACGTCCCGCAGGCAACATGGATGACGTGGGTGGGCGGGATCAGCCTGGGCATGTTCGCCCTCGGCCTGACCGTCTACATCTTCGGGCGGCGCTCGGCGCGCAAGGTCTCCCAGGACGACGCACTGGCCCACCTGGCCGTTTTCGACCTCACCAAGACAGCAGCGGAGGACACAGGCAAATGACGATGGACAGCACGGTGCTGACTACCGATCTCACCGAGGATGCCACCCGGTACCCTCTGGACCCGCTGAGTGGGGCGGAGATCGAGGCGGCCGCCGCCATCATCTCCGAATCCGACTACGCGACACCGACGCTGAAGTTCGTCATGATCAGCCTGGCGGAGCCGGCCAAGACTGCGGAGCTGACCTTCGCCGGCGCGCAGGTTCCGCGGCAGGCGTTCGTGACGATGTATGACGCCGCGGCCAAACTGATCTACGAGGCCGTCGTCGATATCGACGCGCGGGTGATCGACTCCTGGACGCCGATCCCGGGCCGCTTCCCGTCCTACCTCGTGGAGCACATGACCGGGGTGGAGGAGAAGGTCCGGGAGGACCCGCGCTGGCAGGCGGCGATGCGCAAACGTGGCGTCACCGACTTCAGCCTCGCGATGATCGATCCGTGGCCCGCGGGCTATTACGGTGCCGGGGACCACTACGACAACTCACCGCTGATCTGCCGGCCACTGACGTTCATGCGTGCGGAAGCCTCCGAACACGGCTACGCCCGCCCGGTAGAGGGCCTGATCGTCACCTTCGACCTGGACACGATGACGGTCCTCGACATCGAGGACCACGGGGTGGTGCCGCTGCCTCCGACGGCGGGCAACTACGACCCGAGGTTCATGTTCGACGAGAACAACCGGCCGGCGTTCACCGAGTTCCGCGATGATGTCAAACCTATCGAGATCACCCAGCCCGACGGGCCGAGCTTCACCGTCGACGGGTGGAAGGTGCAGTGGCAGAAGTGGTCTCTGCGCATCGGATTCAATCCGCGCGAGGGCGTCACGATCCACGAGGTCACCTACACCGACCGCGGCCAGACGCGCCCGATCCTGTATCGGGGATCGCTCTCGGAGATGGTGGTGCCCTACGGCGACACCGCACCCACGCACTGGAACAAGAACGTCTTCGACATGGGGGAGGTCGGCATGGGGTTCTCGGCCAACCCGCTCACCCTCGGCTGCGATTGTCTCGGCGAGATCCACTACTTCGACGGCACGGTCAACGACTCCGACGGCAATGCCGTCACCATCCCGAACGCCATCTGCATGCACGAGGAGGATTTCGGGATCTCGTGGAAGCACACCGACTTCCGCACCGGCGAGGTCGAGGTGCGCCGGTCGCGGCGGCTCGTCGTCTCGATGATCTGTACCGTCGGCAACTACGAGTACGGATTCTTCTGGTACTTCTACAACGACGCCTCGATCGAGGTCGAGGTGAAGCTGTCGGGCGTGCTGACGACCGGTGCGGTCGAGATGGAATCCGGTGAGCAGCCGCGCTGGGGCAAGATGGTCGCCCCCGGCATCTACGGCCCGAACCATCAGCACTTCTTCAACTTCCGGCTCGATATGAGCGTCGATGGCGCGGGAAACACTGTCTACGAAGTGGATTCGATCCCAGAGCCGGACCCCGAGCTCAACCCGCACCACAACGCCTGGATCACCCGGGACACGCTGGTGGCCTCGGAGTCCGACGGTGCGCGCGACTGGAACTGGTCGACCGGCCGGTACTGGAAGGTGGCCAATCCATCGAAGAAGAACGAGCTGGGCATCCCGGTGGCCTACAAGCTGGTGCCCAAGGATGTGGTGCCGGTGATGGTGCAGGAGGGCTCCTACATCTACGACCGGGCCCGGTTCCTGCAGCACAACCTGTGGGTGACCAAGTACGACCCGGCGGAGAAGTTCGCCGCCGGTGACTACATGTACCAATCGGCGGACGTTCAGGGTCTACCGGAGTTCGTCGCCGATGATGCACCGCTGGCCGACAGCGATGTGGTGCTCTGGTACACCCTGGGCGCGCATCACATCGTGCGTCCGGAGGACTGGCCGGTGATGCCGTGCGCGTACACCGGTTTCCACCTCAAACCGATCGGGTTCTTCGACGGCAACCCCGCACTGGACCTGCCGCCGTCACCGCCGAAGGCCTGCCACGGGCACTAGTCCGTGCCGACGGCGGCCAGGATCCGTTTGAGTTCGGCACGCTCGCCGTCGCTGACGTGCCCGAGCACCCTGAGCTCGGCGGCGCGCACCCCGGTGTCGGTGCGCCGCAGCAGCGCCAGACCGTCGCGGGTCAGCTCGGCGGGCAGCGCCCGTCCGGAGGCGACGCTCGCCGGCCGGGACACCAGGCCACGACTCTGCAGCCCGCGCAGCACCATGTTCATCGCCTGCGGTGAGACCGCGAGGTCGCGGGCCAGTTCGGCGTTGGAGCGGCCCGGGGCCTTGGAGAGGATCCGCATGCAGATGTATTGCGGGAACGTGAGTTCCAGCGGCTCGAGCACCGTCGTGGTGACCTCGTTGCGCAGCGTCTGCGCCACCCGGTGCAGGAGATAGCCGAGCGGCTGGTCGTCGGGGTGCGCTGCCATGTCAACAATATTGACACATATCAACTGTATTGATATACCGGAGGGATGACCAGACCACCGCCATCGCATGGCGAAATGTTCGAGTCCGCCTACCGGGGCGACGCGCCCGAGTTCGCGGGCGTTCGTCCGCCGTGGAGCATCGGCGCCCCGCAACCGGAGATCGCTGCACTGATCGAGGCCGGTCGCGTGCACGGCGAGGTCCTCGATGCCGGATGTGGCGAGGCCGCCACCGCCCTGGCACTCGCCGAACAGGGCTTCACCACCGTCGGCCTCGACATGTCGCCGACCGCCATCGACCTGGCCCGGGCCGAGGCTGCGAAGCGTGGGCTGGACAACGTCACCTTCGAGGTGGCCGATATCAGCGCCTTCACCGGCTATGACGGCCGATTCGGCACCATCATCGACAGCACGCTGTTCCACTCCATGCCGGTGGAGCTGCGCGGGGGGTACCAGCAGTCGATCGTGCGGGCGGCCGCTCCCGGAGCCTCCTATTTCGTTCTGGTCTTCGATGCCGCGGCGGTACCCGCCGGGGGTCCGATCAACGCCGTGACCGCCGATGAACTGCGGGACGTGGTGGGCAAACACTGGCAGATCGACGAGATCCGGGCCGCCCGCATCCACGCCAACCTGCCCGATGAGGTGGTCAACGCCGGTGTCTTCGCCGGTAATGACATCCGCGACGAGGGCAACGGTCGCAGGTCGGTGGGGGCCTGGTTGCTGACGGCGCACCTGGCCTGAGACCACCCCCCGGCACGCCCTGGCCACCCGATCCTTCCCGCCCAGCCACCCGGACGTGGCCGGGGCGCCGACATGAGGCAGGATTGGAGTCGCCGTCCGTGCGGATTCGCCTGGGTGGCGATTCTGTGTCGGGACAGCGAGGAGTCTGATGGCGGAGCCAGTTATCGCAGGCCCGGGAGTCATCCGGCCTGCGTACTCACGAGTGCTGCTGAAGCTCGGTGGCGAAATGTTCGGTGGCGGACAAGTCGGGCTCGATCCCGATGTCGTGGCCCAGGTGGCCCGGCAGATCGCCGACGTCGTCCGGGCCGGCGCCCAGGTCGCTGTCGTCATCGGCGGCGGTAACTTCTTCCGCGGCGCCCAGCTGCAACAGCGCGGTATGGAACGCACCCGCAGCGATTACATGGGCATGCTCGGCACCGTCATGAACAGCCTTGCGCTGCAGGACTTCCTGCAGAAGGAAGGCATCGACACCCGGGTGCAGACCGCCATCACCATGGGCCAGGTCGCCGAACCGTACATCCCGCTGCGCGCCCGGCGTCATCTGGAGAAGGGCCGTGTCGTCATTTTCGGCGCAGGCATGGGTCTGCCCTACTTCTCCACCGACACCACCGCCGCACAGCGCGCCCTGGAGATCGGGGCCGAGGTGGTGCTGATGGCCAAGGCCGTCGACGGTGTGTTCACCGACGATCCCCGCAAGAACCCGGATGCCCAGCTGCTGACCGCGATCACCCACCGCGAGGTGATCGATCGGGGACTGCAGGTGGCCGATTCCACCGCGTTCAGCCTCTGTATGGACAACGGCATGCCGATCCTCGTGTTCAATCTCCTCACCGACGGCAATATCGCGCGAGCGGTCGCGGGTGAGAAGATCGGAACACTGGTCACCACGGAAAAGGAGACACCGTGATCGACGAAACCCTCTTCGATGCCGAAGAGAAGATGGAGAAGGCGGTGACGCAGGCACGCACCGACCTGTCGTCGATCCGCACCGGTCGTGCCAATCCAGGCATGTTCTCCCGGCTGAACATCGATTACTACGGTTCGCCGACCCCGATCACGCAGCTCTCCAGTATCAACGTCGCCGAAGCCCGGCTCGTCGTCATCAAGCCGTACGAGGCCACCCAGCTCAAGGCCATCGAGGATTCGATCCGTAATTCGGATCTGGGCGTCAACCCGTCCAACGATGGCAATGTTATTCGGATCTCGATCCCGCAGCTCACCGAGGAACGCCGCCGCGAGCTGGTCAAGCAGGCGAAGTCCAAGGGCGAGGACGCCAAGGTCTCCATCCGTAACATCCGCCGGAAGGCGATGGAGGAACTGACCCGGATCAAGAAGGACGGCGAGGCCGGCGAGGACGAAGTGGGCCGCGCCGAGAAGGATCTCGACAAGTCGACGGGGCAGTACGTGACCCAGATCGACGAGCTGGTCAAACACAAAGAAGGCGAACTGCTGGAGGTCTGATGACCTTTCAGCCGGGCAGCCCCGTGGTAGACCCCGAACCACCCAAGAAGTCATCCCGCGCAGGCCGCGACCTGCCCGCCGCCATCGGTGTCGGCGCCCTCCTCGGGGGATCGCTCATCGCCATCCTGCTGTTCGCCCCGCTGGTCTGGGTGGGAGTGGTGGCGGCGGCGATGGCGGTGGCCACCCACGAGGTGGTGCGCCGCCTGCGTGAGGGCGGATTTTCCATTCCGATCATCCCGCTGCTGCTCGGCGGACAGGCCATGGTCTGGTTGACCTGGCCCTTCGGGGCGGCCGGCGCGCTGGGTGCGTTCGGCGGCACGGTGGTGCTCTGCCTCATCTGGCGGCTGCTCAGCGGCGGGCTGGCCGCCGCGCCCACCAACTATCTGCGCGATGTCGCGGTGACGATCTTCCTGGCCACCTGGATCCCGCTGTTCGGCGCGTTCGGTGCGCTGTTGATCTACCCGGACGACGGGGCGGGTCAGGTGTTCTGCCTGATGCTCGGGGTTGCCGCCTCCGATATCGGTGGCTACATCGCCGGCGTGCTGTTCGGCAAGCACCCGATGGCCCCGGCGATCAGCCCCAAGAAGTCCTGGGAGGGCCTGGCCGGTTCGCTGGTTCTGGGCATCGTGGTCTCGGTACTCGCGGTGCAGTTCCTGCTGGACCGACCGGCGTGGGTGGGTATCCCGCTGGGCATCATGCTGGTGATCACCGGCACCCTGGGCGATCTGGTCGAGTCCCAGGTCAAACGCGATCTCGGCATCAAGGACATGGGCACCCTGCTGCCCGGGCACGGCGGCCTGATGGACCGCCTCGATTCGGTGCTGCCCTCCGCGGTGGCCACCTGGATCGTGCTGTCGGTACTTACCTGACCCCCTGACCCCAGGTCGCTTCGCTCCTGCCCGCCGCCCCGTAAATTCGTGGCCCGGCCGCAGACGGTGAGATACTGGTCTGACACATGGCTATCTCCCTTCCGCTCGTTTTCGACGCACCGCGACGCGCTCTGCCGCCGCGGCATCTCGCCGACCTCGACGCAGACGGCCGCGCGGCCGCCGTCGCCGAGCTGGGACTGCCGAAATTCCGGGCCAAACAGCTGGCCAACCAGTATTACGGGCGGCTGATCGCCGACCCGCACCTGATGACCGATCTGCCGGCCGCAGTCCGTGACCAGGTGGCCGGCGCGCTCTTCCCGACCCTCATCGAACCCGCCAAACAGATTCAGTGCGACGCGGGGGAGACCCGAAAAACGTTGTGGCGCGCGGTCGACGGCACCACCTTCGAGTCGGTGCTGATGCGCTATCCGCAGCGCAACACCGTGTGCATCTCCTCACAGGCCGGCTGCGGGATGGCCTGCCCGTTCTGTGCCACCGGTCAGGGCGGGCTGCAACGCAATCTGTCCACCGGCGAGATCCTCGAGCAGGTGCGGACGGCGTCGGTGACGATGCGACAGGAACATGACGGCCGGCTCTCCAACATCGTCTTCATGGGCATGGGGGAGCCGCTGGCCAACTACAACCGGGTACTTGCCGCGGTGAAGCGCATCATCGCCCCGCCGCCGGACGGCTTCGGGATCAGTGCCCGCTCGGTGACGGTGTCCACCGTCGGTCTGGCGCCCGCGATCCGCAAGCTGGCCGACGAGCGTCTGGGCGTCACCCTGGCGGTGTCCCTGCACACCCCTGACGACGAGTTGCGCGACACCCTGGTGCCGGTGAACAACCGTTGGAGCGTCGACGAGGTGCTCGATGCGGCGCGCTACTACGCCGACTCCACCGGCCGTCGGGTGTCCATCGAGTACGCGCTGATCCGCGATGTGAACGATCAGCCGTGGCGGGCGGACCTGTTGGGTAAGAAGCTGCACAGCAAGCTGGGCCCGCTCGTGCACGTGAACCTGATCCCGCTCAACCCGACACCGGGCAGCGAATGGGACGCCAGTCCCAAACCCGTCGAACGCGAGTTCGTCAGGCGGGTCATCGCCAAGGGCGTGTCCTGCACGGTGCGCGACACCCGTGGTCGCGAGATCGCCGCCGCCTGCGGGCAACTGGCGGCCGAGGGCTGAGTCCGGTTCGTCAGCGGGTCGGCGGATTGCTGAACCAGACGTTCTCCTCACGCAGGCTCCGGCTGCGCCACCCGTCGGCGGTGCGCACCAGTTCGTGGTGGTAGTACCCGCCGCATGCGCTCTGGGTCGGCATCCCCGGCAGCTGCATCGGGTTGTAGAACATGGCTCGCACCGTCGCGGTCTGTTCACCGATATCGGCCGCGACACCGGTGATTTCGATATTGGTGATGTAGTGCATGCTCCACGGAATCGTGGCGAAACCCGCTGACAGCCAATCGATCACCTCATCGCGGCCGCCGGCGATGGCGCCCGCTGAGGTGTAGTCGATGTGTGCGTCCGGGGTGAACACCGAACGGTAGAGCTCCCAGTCCTTGGTGTCCACACCGCGGGCGTACCGGGCCAGCAGGTCCGCTATCTCCAGCCGATCCTCGACCGTCACTGGTCGGGCATGCCGATCGTCTTGGCGTCGAGGTACTCCTTGAAGCCCTCCGCGCCGTTGCGGTAACCCAGACCGCTCTGCTTGGTGCCGCCGAACGGGCTGTCGATACCGAAGTGGCTCTTACCGTTGATGGTGACGTTGCCGGTACGCATCCGGGTGGCCACCGCGAACGCCCGATCGAGATCGCCGCCGCTGACCTCACCGGAGAGCCCGTAGATGGAATTGTTGGCGATGGCGACGGCCTCGTCATCGGTGCCGTAGGGGATCACCGTCAGGACCGGACCGAAGATCTCCTCCTGGGCGACCTGGGAGTCCGGATCGACATCGGCCAGCAGGGTGGGCTGGGTGTAATAGCCGACGGGAAGTTTCTCTGGGATGCCGCCGCCGGTGACCAGGCGGGCGCCGGAGTCGATACCGCTGCGGATCAGGCCGAGCACCTTGTCACGCTGCTGCGCGCTGATCTGCGGGCCCTGCATATTCGCCGGATCCCAGGGATCGCCGACCGGGAAGTTCTCCATCATGTTCTTCATGATCTCGATACCCTCGTCATAGCGGCTGCGCGGCAACAAGATCCGTGACGGCATGATGCAGGACTGGCCGCTCATGATGCAAGCCATGAGCGCGGCCATCGGCAGCGCCATGGTGAAATCGGCGTCATCGAGCACGATGTGGGCGCTCTTGCCGCCGAGTTCGAGCAGGGTCTTCTTCACCGTGGCAGCTCCGGCGGCCAGGATCGCCCGTCCGGTCGCCGTCGACCCGGTGAAGGTGATCATGTCCACCCGCGGGTCGGCCGACAGTGCAGCGCCCACCTCATTGGCGTTGGACACCACGACGTTGAACACCCCGGGCGGGATATCGGTCTCCTCGGCCACGATGCGGCCGTACTCGCTGCCCGACCACGGGGTGAGCTGCGCAGGTTTGAGCACCACCGTGTTACCCGCCATCAACGCGGGCACCGTCTCGGCGATGTTGAGATAGAACGGCACATTCCACGGGGTGATGGCGCCGACGACGCCGACGGCCTCGTAGTGAATCTTGCGCCGTGCCGGTCCCATCGGGGTCTCATGCACGCCGTTATCGGCCAGGTACTCGAAGTTCTTGCCGTGCTCGGCCCAATGCTTCACCTCGGCGATGGGGCTCTCGATCTGGCTGCCGGTCACCTTCACCGGACACCCCACCTCGGTGATGAGCACCCGGCGCAGGTGTTCCTTGTTGCGTTCCAGCGCATGGTGCAACTGGTTGAGGCAGTGGTAGCGGAAGTCGAGGTCCTGGCTCCAGTCGGTCTCATCGAAGGCGCGTCGCGCCGCGCCGACCGCACGGGCCATATCGTCGGTGGTCGCATCGGTGGCCTGGCCGGCCACCTGCTCGTTGCCGGGGTGGATCACATCGAACAGCGCCCCGCTGGCGGTGAGCTGAAGCTCACCGTCGATGAGCATGCGTTGTTCGCCGGCCAAGATCCCTGTGTCGTCCTGCACGCTGGTCATCTGCTCAGCATTACAAATCGACGCGCCAGTGTCAGCCCCTTGGGCCGAATCGATTACTTGATGCCGACGGCGTGGCGCAGTTGCGCGAGGAACTGTCCATCGTCATCACTGCGGACGATGTAGTGCGATATCGCGACGCGAATAGCGGTGGATGCCTTCACCTGCGCGTTCGCTCCGGTCAACAGTTTGAGCAGCCGGGCCCGCATGACGGGGATGACATGCGTCAGCTGGGCGATGACGACCTCGGGTTCGATGTCGACGACCCGCACCCCGGAGTAGGCCTGCTGGTATTCGACGATGAATCGCAGTGCTGCGTCGAGCTTTTCGGTGCCGCGCAGGCCTGCGGTAGCGGTGCTGATACCGGTGTCGAACATCTGGCGCTCGTAGATGCCGAACGCGCCGAGCAGTTCTTCCTTCGAGGCAAACCAGCGGTAGAGCGTCGGGCGCGACACGCCGGCCTGCAGCGCGACCTCGGACAGGCTGAGCTTGGTTTGCCCGTTGCGTCCGAGCACCTCGGCCGTCGCGGCCAGGATCCGGTGCCGCGTGGAGGTGTCCTCGGCCGCATCGGTGTGCGCGGACAGGGGCTTGTTCACGGTACCGATGGTAGTGGTTGTGCCATCACAAAGAGGCCTTCAGCGCGGAAACGGTGTCGAGATCTTCGAGTGCGGACACGGCGCGCCCGAGCCCCTCCATGGCGATGTTCTCGTTCTGCATGCCGCCCATACCGGCGGTGATCAGGGTCGCGATATAGGCGTACAGCGCGGCCTGCCGGTAGCGCTGCCACAGTTCGTCGCGGTCGATCTCGGGGCCACCCGCTGCGGCCAGTGCGGCGCGGTACACGTCGAGCAGATCCCGCTGGACCTCCACCCGCGCCGCGGTGGTCATGCTGGTGATCAGGGTGTAAGACAGCTCGCGAGACGGATGCCCCCGGCGCACCGCCTGCCAGTCCAGCAGGCCGGCTTTTCCGTTGCGGAAGTAGACATTTCCCGGATGCGCGTCACCGTGCATGATGGTGTGCGGGCCGCGGTCGATGAGCGTGGCCACGGCGCGGTAGTTGTCGTTGATGAACTGACCCTCGCGCACCGGTATCGACGTCTTGCCGGCCAGTCGGCGGGCCGAGGCGTTGGCCAGCGCACCGGTCAGCAGCGAGGTCGAATCGGCCGATGCCGTGTACACCCAGGGGTAGGGGTCCAGCCGCCGCCAGAACGTCGCGTGCACCCGCGCCAGCAGTTCCACGATCAGGGCGGCACGGTCGGGGTCGAGCGGATGCAAAGTGTCGGGGAATTCACAAGCCGCTTTTCCGTCGCTTCGCTCGCCCCCACCGCCGTCGGCGGCCAGATCCTCCAGCACCAGCACGAAACGTCCCGTCACGGGATCGAAGATCGCGCCGTGACAGGCGGGCACATCCGACAGCTGCCCGGACAGTTCCCGGTAGAACCGCACCTCGGTATCGGCGAGTCGTCCCAGTTCGCCCATCAACCGGGTGGCCGCGGTCTCGGCAGGCATCTTGACGAACACCGTGGCAGGCACGTCGTCACCGGTCAGCGCCAGCCGGGCGCGCGAGGAGGTGCCCGCGTCACCGTCGAGCACCGATACCGAGGTGACGGTGCGGCCGAGCAGACCGGACAGATACGTCGCATCCAGATCGCTGATCTGGCGGGGGATTGCGCGCACCCGCCCGAACACGGCGTCGGTTGCGATACGTTGCATGCCGCGCCCGAGGTGCGCGGCCAGACCGAACACCGGGGCGACACTGCTGACCTGCGGAGGCATCGTGCAAGCTTACAAATCAAATGAAAATTGTAAAGCGTTCTGAGGGGATTGCATGACTGGACCGATGGACGGGTTCCGGATTGTGGAGCTGGGCGTCTGGGTGGCCGCCCCGGCCGCCGGGGCGATCCTGGCCGACTGGGGTGCCGATGTCATCAAGATCGAGCCGCCCGCGGGTGACCCCGCGCGATCCTTCGGCCGGATGATGGGACTCGACGGTGACCTCGGCACCGCGTCCAATCCGCCCTTCCAGATGGACAATCGCTCCAAGCGCAGTATCGTGCTGGACCTCACCACCGCGGACGGACGCCGCCACGCCGCCGAATTGATCGCCGGTGCAGACGTTTTCCTCACCAACATCCGTCCCGCCGCGTTGGCCCGGCTGGGTCTGGACTTCGCATCGGTCGCGGCCTCCAACCCGCGCCTGGTCTACGGGCTCATCACCGGGTACGGCACCGACGGGCCCGACGCCGATCGGGCCGCCTATGACGTCGCCGCCTTCTGGGCGCGCGCCGGGATCGCCGACCTGTTGACCCGGCCCGGTGACACCCCGCCGTTCCAGCGCGGCGGGATGGGGGATCACTCCGCGGCGATGACGTTGGCCGCCGCGGTATGTGCCGCGCTGCTCGCCCGGACCCGCACCGGCGCAGGGCAACTGGTCAGCACCTCGTTGTACCGCCAGGGCGCCTACACGGTCAGCTTCGACCTCAACACCTTGCTGATGGCCGGACAGCGGGTGGCCATCGGGCAGCGGGAGGCGATGGGGAACCCGTGCATGAACAACTACACCGCGGGCGACGGGAAACGGTTCTGGATCGTCGGGCTGGACGTGGCGCGGCACTGGCCGGCGCTGTGCCGGTCGGTGGATCGCGAGGACTGGCTGAACCGGTACCCGACGCCGCGGGACCGTTTCACAGGAGCGCGGGACATCATCGCCGAACTGGACGCCATCTTCGCCACCAGGAAGCTACCGGAATGGGAGCAGGTGTTCGCCGCCGAACCCGATTTCTTCTGGTCGCCCATCAATTCACTCGACGATGTGGTCGCCGATGAACAGTTCCATGCCGCCGGTGGCATCGTCTATGTGCCCGAGGGGGATTCGAACACACCGATGGTGGCCAGCCCGGCCGATTTCTCCGGCACTCCATGGCAGCCCCGCGGCCCCGCTCCCGAGCTCGGCGAACACACCGACGAGATTCTCGCCGAACTGGACGGCGCTCAGGACCGCTGACGGTTGACGGTGTCGAGCAGTTCGGCCAGCCAGTCCCGGCTGAGCGCGCCACCGCTGAACGACACCAACCGGCCGACCGGGATCGATCCGAGCATCTGCATGATGTCGGTGCCCAGGGCCGATCCCGCGGCCTGCCCGGGACCCGAACCGTCCAGCGCCTCCGTCACGATCGGTGCGGCCAGCGGATCATCGAGCAGCTCGCCCAGGGTGGAGTCCACGGTGAACGGGACCACCGGTGCGGTGTCCCCGGCGACGGTGACGACAGTATGCAGGCGCAGGTCCCGGCTGGAGGCCCCGACCGACACGTCGTACTCACCGCCCTCGACGAGGAGGCGACCGGCCCGCATATCCCAGTATCCGAGTTCGTCACGGGGAACGCGGATCTCGACGACCGCCTGCTCACCCGAGTCCAGCGTCACCCCGGCGAACCCGGCCAGCCACCGGGGCGGGCGGGACACCCGCGATCCCGGTAACCCGGCATAGACCTGGACGACCTCGCGGCCCGCGCGCTC
>JBPPMV010000277.1:0-14981 GCA_051306235.1 Mycobacterium sp.
CGGCACGCTGGGCTTGACCCCGGAGTCCCGCGAGTCCGACTTCGCCAAGATCATCCCGTCCAACCAGGGTGGAACCTTCAACGTCGGCATGTCCTCCTTCACCGACAGCAAGGAGCGCGAGCAGCAGGTCGACTTCGTCACCTACTTCTCCGCGGGCACGTTGTGGGCGCAGCCGGCCGGCGGTGACATCGATCCGGAGAATGCGTGCGGCAAGAAGGTCGCGGTGCAGGCGACCACCGTCCAGGAGACCGATGAGCTTCCTGCGCGCAGCACGAAGTGCACGGATGCGGGTCAGCCCGCCATCGAGGTCCTTCCGTTCGACAGCCAGGACGCCGCCACCAACGCCGTGGTACTGGGGCAGGCCGACGCGATGTCGGCGGACTCTCCGGTGACGCTGTACTCGATCAAGCAGACCAACGGAAAGCTCGAGCAGGCCGGTGAGACCTTCGATTCCGCGCCCTACGGTTGGCCGGTCGAGAAGGAATCCCCGTTGGCGCAGTCGCTCGTGCAGGCGCTGGAGCACCTGATCGAGACCGGCAAGTACAAGGAGATCGCCGCGAATTGGGGCCTGGAAGAGGGCATGATCGACAAGCCCGTGATCAACGGCGCCGTCTCCTAGCAGAACTCGACAATCGATGAGTGATGCCGGCTTGCCGCCACAGTCCAGCCCGCCCGAATCCCGTCCGCCGGAAGCGATTGACGCGGTACCGCTGCGCCATCCATGGAGGTGGGTGGCGGCGGCCGTCATCATCATCATCGTCGGCCTCTTCCTGTACGGGGCCGCCACCAACCCGGCCTACGGCTGGGCCACGTTCGCCGAGTACCTGTTCAACGAGCGGATTCTGCTCGGCGTGTTCAACACCCTGCAGTTGACCGTCTACGCGATGGTCATCGGCGTCGTGCTCGGTGTGCTCCTCACCGTGATGCGGCTGTCGTCGAACCCGGTGCTCAGTTCGGTCGCATGGGTGTTCCTGTGGATCTTCCGCGGCACCCCGGTGTATGTGCAGCTGGTGTTCTGGGGCCTGATGCCGACGATCTACCAGAAGATCCAGCTGGGGGTGCCGTTCGGCCCGTCCTTCTTCGAATTCGACCTGCAGAGTCTGTCGTTCCCGTTCGCGCTGGCCGTCATCGGTCTGGCGCTCAACGAGGCGGCCTACATGGCCGAGATCGTCCGCGCCGGCATCATGTCGGTGCCGGAGGGGCAGCTGGAAGCGTCCACGGCACTGGGTATGTCGTGGGGTCTGGCGATGCGCCGGACCGTTCTGCCGCAGGCGATGCGGGTGATCATCCCGCCGACCGGCAACGAATTGATCAGCCTGTTGAAGACGACGTCGTTGGTGACCGCGGTGCCCTACGCGTTGGACGTCTACGGCATAGCCACCCGCGAGATCGCCGCCCGCATCTTCGAACCGGTCCCGCTCCTGCTGGTCGCTGCCACCTGGTACCTGGTGATCACCAGCGTCCTGATGGTCGGCCAGTTCTATCTGGAGCGCTACTTCTCCCGGGGCGCGTCGCGCAAGTTGACCACCAAGCAACTCGAGGCGCTGGCCAAGGCGCAGTTAGGCACCTTGCCGTGACGACACCGGAGAAGGCCGCTCACCCGATGGTGAAGGCCGAACTGGTCTGTAAGGACTTCGGCGCACTCAAGGTGCTCAAGGGCATCACCCTGGAAGTGCAGAAGGGGCAGGTGCTGGTGCTCGTCGGACCGTCGGGTTCGGGTAAGTCCACATTCCTGCGCTGTATCAATCACCTGGAGACGGTCAGCGCCGGCCGGCTCTACGTCGACGGGGCGCTGGTCGGCTACAACGAGCGCGGCGGCAAGCTGTACGAGATGAAGCCCCGCGAGGTCGCCAAACAGCGGCGCGATGTGGGGATGGTGTTCCAGCACTTCAATCTGTTCCCGCACCGAACCGCGCTGGGCAATGTGGTCGAGGCCCCGACCCAGGTGAAGCGGCAGAACAAGAAGCAGATGATCGAGCGGGGGATGGATCTGCTCGACCAGGTCGGGCTGGCCGACAAGGCGACCGCCTACCCGGCCCAGCTGTCCGGCGGTCAGCAGCAGCGGGTCGCGATCGCCAGGGCCCTGGCCATGAGCCCCAAGCTGATGCTCTTCGACGAACCGACCTCCGCGCTGGACCCCGAACTGGTCGGTGAGGTGCTCGCGGTGATGAAAAAGCTTGCCTCCGAAGGCATGACGATGGTGGTGGTGACCCACGAGATGGGCTTCGCCCGGGAGGTCGCCGACGAGTTGGTGTTCATGGATGCCGGCGTCGTCGTCGAACGCGGCGATCCCGGCGCCATCATGAGCAACCCGCAGGAGGAGCGGACGAAAGCCTTTCTGTCCAAGGTGATGTAGGCCGGTGGCGGGACGAATCGACCCGGCCGCCCCGCTGTGGCGGGCCGCGCAGGTCTTCCGGCTGCTCAGCTGGACCTACGCGTTGTACTTCCAGGTCTCCACGAACGGTGAGCTCGATCGGCCGACTCTCGCCTGGGCGCTGTTCGGGCTGCTGACGGCGTGGAGCGTGGCGTGCGGTGCGGCGTACCTGCAGGGTTTCGGCCGGCGCCGGGCGTGGGTGCTCGCCGAGGCTGTCGTGGTGGTCACGCTGATGGCTTCGACGCTGATCGTCGCATCGGAACAGTGGACGCTGGCCAACCAGTCCTGGCCGACGACACTGTGGGCCACCAATGCCGTGGTGTCGGCGGCGATCCTGGCCGGGCCGGTGGCCGGTATGGGTATGGGTCTGGCGGTGATGGCCACCGCCGCCGCGCTCAAGGGTGCGATCGCCGTCGATCTGGTGCGCAGCCCGACGATTCTCATCGAACTGAGCGTCGGGCTGGCGATCGGGATGGCGGCCAACACCGCGCGGCGCGCCCACGCCGAGGTGGAGCGGGCGGCCAGGCTCAGCGCGGTCCTCGCAGAACGGGAACGCCTGTCTCGTCACGTGCATGACGGGGTGATGCAGGTATTGGCGATGGTCGCCCGGCGCGGTCGGGAGATCGGCGGCGAGACAGCGCAATTGGCCGAAGCTGCCGGCGAGCAGGAGCGCGCGTTGCGGCGGCTGCTCAGCGAAGTCGATATCGAGGCTGTGGACACAGAACACGGGGCGGCCGTCGCAGCGGACGGCGATCTCGGTCTGTTGTTGCGCAGGCACGCCGGCGATCGGGTCTCGGTGAGCGTGCCCGCGACGGCGGTGTACCTCGATCCGGAGGTGGCGGCCGAAGTGGAGGCCGCGACGGTCAACGCGCTGACCAATGTCGAGCGCCACGCCGGTCCCGGGGCCCGCGCGTACGTGCTGCTGGAGGATCTCGGTGACGAGGTGGTGGTCAGCATCCGCGATGACGGCCCGGGTATCGCGGTGGGCAGACTGGCGGCTGCAGTCGAGGAGGGACGGGTGGGCGTGAGCAAGTCGATTCAGGGACGGATGGCGGCGCTGGGCGGGCGGGCCGAACTGACCGCCCCGCCCGGCGGGGGTACCGAATGGGAGTTCACGGTGCCCCGCGATACCGGGCGGCGATGATTCCCGGAATGACGGCGAACGCCCCGGTGACCACCGTGATGGTGGTCGACGACCACCCCATCTGGCGCGACGCGGTGGCACGGGATCTCGCCGAGGCCGGTTTCGAGGTGGTGGCCACCGCCGAGGGTGTCGCAGCGGCGCGCCGGCGGGCCGAGGTGGTACAGCCCGGCGTGGTGGTCATGGACATGCAGCTGGCCGACGGCACCGGCGCGCAGGCATGCGTCGAGGTACTGGCGGTGTCACCGGCCTCGCGCATCCTGGTGCTCTCGGCATCCGACGAACGCGCCGATGTGCTGGAGGCAGTGAAGGCGGGAGCAACCGGCTATCTGGTGAAGAGCGCATCCAAAACCGAACTGGGTGAAGCAGTTCGGGCCACTGCGGCCGGGCGGGCGGTCCTCACTCCGGGGCTGGCCGGGCTGGTGCTGGGGGAGTACCGGCGGATGGCTCAGGACCCCGGGGCCGTCCGGACCGGAACACCGGTGCCGAGTTTGACCGAACGAGAGACCGAGATCTTGCGGCACGTCGCAAAGGGTCTGACCGCCAAGCAGATCGCAGAGCGGTTGTCGCTGAGTCACCGGACCGTGGAAAACCACGTGCAGGCCACCTTCCGCAAGCTTCAAGTCGCCAACCGGGTCGAGGCCACCCGCTACGCCATCGAGCACGGACTCGATCAGTAGCGCCGGATAGCGGTAGAGCCGCCCAGAGAGAGATACTGCGCAGACGAGTAGTCCTACTCATCCGTTCCGACCCACTCATAGGTGACGATGTGGGGCATGACCGAACCTCAGCAGGTACTCGCGCGGCTGTCCGCCGACTTCGTGACGATGTCGCAGAAGCTGACCAGCGCGTCGGCCGAATTGACCCAGCTTGCCGCAACGCTGAACGGTAGCGTTCCGGTATCGCCCCAACAGGCTGCCCCGGCCGCCTGGACGTACGCGCAGTATCAGCAGTATTACGCGCAGTACCCGCAGTACGCCGCCCAATATCAGCAGTACGCGCAATACCCCTATGCCGGCGGCTATCCGGCTGCGCCGGATCAGCAGCCTGCCCAGGCCGTGCCGACACCGCAACCGGTCCCGGCAGGTCCTGCCGTCACACCGGTGCCGCCCGCGACACCCCGGCAGCCCTCGCAGAATTGGATCGGTAAGGCGCTGGCGGCCGCCGGTGTGGCGGTGACGCTGATCGGTGTGGTGCTGCTGGTGGTGCTCGCCGCGCAGGCCGGTCTGCTGGCTCCGCCCGTACGCGTCGCCGCCGGCGGCGTGCTCGCCGCGGCGCTGATCGCGGTCGCGCTCTGGCAGTACGGTCGCCCGGGTGGCCGGGTCGGAGCAATTGCATTGGCAGCCACCGGCATTGCCACCGCATACATCGATGTCATCGCCATCACCACCATCTACGAGTGGGTGCCTGCGGTGGCCGGGTTGGTCATCTCGGCCGTCATCGGCGGCGGTGGCCTGACGTTGGCCCGGCGCTGGGATTCCGAACACCTGGGCCTGTTGGTACTCGTGCCACTGACGATACTGGCACCGGTGGTCGTCGGCGATATCACCTTGCTGCTCATCGGGTTCCTGTTGGCGCTCTCGGCGGCGACCCTGCCGGTGCAGCTGGGGAAGGACTGGACATGGATGTACGCGGCGCGCACCGCCGCGGGCAGTGGGCCGGTCATGCTGGCGCTCTTCGGCGCCTCCTTCGGATCCGATGACCAGCCGTGGCTGGCGGGTGCCACCGCCATTGCCGCGCTGCTGGCGATCGGCTCGGCACTGATCCTGCTGCCGAACAGTGCGCACCGAACCGGGGTCGCGGTCCTCGCCGCCGCGGGCGCGCTCCCCGTGCTCGGGGTGTCCGCGGCGGTGAACCACGTGATCGCCGCCCTGATCATCGCCACTCTCGCGGCGAGCCTGCTGGCCGTCGTTCTGCTGGGGTCGTTCTGGCCCGGTGTCACGCCCGCGGTGCAGCACGTGTGGTCGGCGCTGGCGGCGGTCGCCGCCCTGGTATCGGTGGCGGTGGCGTTCGATGGTGAGGTGGCGGGCCCGGTGCTGCTGGCGCTGGCGGTCGTCGTCGCCGTCGCGGGCAGGCAGAGCACTGCCGCACAATGCGCCGCGCTGGCGTTCGGATTCATCGGTGGCACCTATTATCTGGCGCTGGCCGGACCGGAGACGCTGACCACGGCGACCGTGCTGGCCACCACCGAAGCCGTGTCGGTTCTGGTGTCGAGCGTGCTGCTGACGCTGTACGCACTGGCGCAGGTCTGGTCGTTGAGTAAGAGCCGCGACGCCGACACCGCGCGGGCGCTGATCGCCGTTGCGGCCGTGGTGATCGCCTATGCGGTGACGGTGTTCACGGTGACCGCGGGCGTGCTGATCGGCGGCCGTGACGGCGGGTTCTTCGCCGGGCACATGGCGGCGACGATCTGCTGGATCATGTTGGCGGCCGGGCTCTTCGGGTATGCGGCGAGGCTCGATCGCACCGAGCGCTCGGTGCCCATCGGCGGCGGGATGGCCTTGGTGACCGCCGCGGTGGCCAAGCTGTTCCTCTTCGATCTGGGGACCCTGGACGGTATTTTCCGGGTCGCGGTGTTCATCGTCGTCGGACTGGTGCTGCTGGGCATGGGCACGGGTTACGCGCGGCTGTTGACGCAGCAGGATCAGCAACGCAAAGATTGAATTCTGGAATGATTCCAGAAACGACGGGGTTGGACTGAGCATGACCACTCCGAAGAGCACCCGTCGTACCGATACCGATATCCAGGGCTTCCAGGCGTCTCCCGAGCTGCGGGCCAGTCTGCAGCAGGTCCTTGTCGACATGATCGAACTGCACCTACAGGGCAAGCAGGCGCACTGGAACGTCGTCGGCACCAACTTCCGCGACCTGCACCTACAGCTCGATGAACTGGTCGACTTCGCCCGCGAGGGCAGCGACACCATCGCCGAGCGGATGCGCGCGCTGCGCGCCACGGCCGACGGCCGTACCGACACCGTGGCGGCAACCACCACGTTGCCCCAGTTCCCGCCCTATGAGCACAGCACCGCCGATGTCGTCGATCTGATCAGCACCCAGATCTACGCAGCGGTGGGCACCCTGCGGGATGTGCACGATGCGGTCGACGCGGAAGACCCCACCACCGCCGACGTTCTGCACCAGCTGATCGACGGTCTGGAGAAGCTGGCCTGGCTGATCAGTGCGGAGAACTACAAGGTGTGATGCCGCCGGCGGGGCCGTTCAGGACCTCGACACGGCTGTTCGCCTCGGGAGGGCGGCGGCCTACGAGGTACCACGTGTGCATCGTCCCCTTACCCTTCACGTCCACCTCGCCGCGCTCCTCGAACAGATAACTGCTGTTGATGCGGTCATAGACGTCCTGGGGCACCTGAATGCGCCCTTCCACGTCGGTGCTCTCCATCCGGGAGGCGACATTGACCGCGTCACCCCACACGTCGTAGAAGAACTTGCGTGAGCCCACCACGCCGGCGACCACCGGCCCCGCCGCGATACCGATCCGCAGCGGTACGTCACGACCCCGCTGATCGCGAAGCCCGGCCACCGCGTGCGCCATGTCCAAAGCCAGGCAGGCCAGCGATTCCAGGTGATCGGGCCGAGGGTAGGGCACACCGCTGACCACCATGTAGGAATCACCACTGGTCTTGATCTTCTCCAGGCCGTGCTGGTCGACCAGCCGATCGAAGTCGGTATACAGCCGGTTGAGGAAGAACACCAGGTCAGCCGGGTCGGTATCGCTGGCACGCTCGGTGTATCCCGCGATATCCGCGAACAGGATCGAGGCATCCTCGTATCCGTCGGCGATGATCGTGTCGTCACGGTCCTTGAGCCGGGTGGCGATGCTGTCCGGAAGGATGTTGGCCAGCAGTGCCTCGGACTTGGCGAATTCCAGCCTCAGCGCATTTTCGGCGTCCTCGATCCGCCGCATCGCGGACCCCATCACGACGATCATCATCAGGCTTGCTGCAGCCACCGTGACCGCGAAGCTGATCCGCATCGCCGACTCCGAGTAGACGCCCGTATTGGGCGGGACGAGCCATTCCAGCGCAATCGCGAGAAGCGCACCCGAGACGCCCAGTGTCGCCGCGACGACGATGTGATCGGTGCCGATCACCAACATGATCAACGCCGCACCCACGAAGAAGTAGAACTGCAGCCCGCTGTCGGTGCCGAGCTGGCTGCATACGTAGACGGTGAACGTGTACGCGGCCACGACGAAGGCCGTCGACGCGACCAGTGAGCCGAATCGGTAGAGCAACGGAGTGGCCATGAAAACCGCTGCGCTGAACAGATTTATCAGCCCGATATGCGGTACTTGCGGTATCAGTATCAGCTCCGCAATGCCGTAGGCGGCGACGATTCCGGCCGCTATCCGGGTGCTGATCGTGAGAGTTGCGAGCCGTCTGCTGGCCGCGTCCTCGTAATTCCGGCGGCCCTCCGGAAGGTCGGGTAGGCACCCGCGGGGCCCCGTGACAGCCACCTCCGGAGCGTACTCCCGCACGCCTGCCGGAAAGGGCCCGATTCGGCGGATCTGCGCGACCGACGGGCAATGCTTGTCCAAAAATTGACGGATGCGACATGTCCACCGAACGGTGGACAGCCCCGCATATTAGCTAACGATTGCGTCAATATTCGCTAACCACCACCCCGGCGTGTCGTGATCTTGAACCGTCGTCGCGAAATCGATGGTCCCGCCAGCAAACTGCTGTGACTCAGGTCACAGCCGCGTCTCGGGCCGATCCCGATCTTGTTTCGGCATTTCTTTGCCAGTTCGGCGATCCAGCTACCGAATTTGAATTCAGCAGCCCCTGACGGGATTTTGCTAGAAATGGCTAATGGCGCGTAACAAATAGGCCCCAAACAGTACTTTCAAGTAAGTTTCGCAATTTGCTGTCGCATGGGTTAATTTCAAGCAGAGTGCGAGGTCAATGTCCGAACCTGCGCCGCAAGAGGGGAAGTCGCCATGTGGGACCAGATGCGTAAACCCATCCGCCGAGTAGCCATCAGGGGAGTCATCGCCTTGATAGCTGCGTCCCTTTTCGCGGCTACGGCTACCCAACAAGTCTTGCCACTGACCAAGCAACGGGCCTACAACGTGATGCAGGTCGCGCAGATCGATGAAGCTCCGTCGACCATCGGTGTGGCCGATTCGGAGCTGTACCTCGCGGGGTCTCTCGCCGAGATCAATGCCCGGCTGGATTTGATGCAGTCACTGGGCGTGACGAATGTCCGGATCATGGTGCCGTGGGCCGGCGTGCAACCGCTGCATCCCGATACCCCGTTCGGTTTTGGGGCACCACGTTGGGATCAGCTCGACATGGTGGTCAATGCCGCGGCGGCCAGGGGGATGGGCATCCTCGGGGTGCTCAACTCAACCCCGATGTGGGCGTCGGAAAGCACCCCGATCAATGGTGAGCCGGCCGACTTCGACCGGTTTGCGGCCTTTGCGAAGTCCGTCGCGCTGCGTTATGGCGCCAAGATCTCGGCCTATGAGGTGTGGAACGAGCCGAACTCTATCCAGTTCTGGAACACGCTCGACCCGGTCGCCTATACCGAGATGCTGAAGAAGACGTACACCGCGCTGAAGCAGGCCTCAGCGCAGATCGGCGCCGATATCACGGTCATCGGCGGTGTCGTCGGAGCCGGTAAGACCTGGCCAGGTCTCACCCTGAACCCGATCGACTTCGTCCGCGGGATGTACGACGCCGGCGCTCATGGTTTCTTCGACGCGCTGTCCTTCCATCCTTATAACTTCGAGTGGAAGTTCTCGGTCGGTGAGAACCTGCCGTGGAAGGAGGGTATGCCGCTCTATCAGTTGAACCAGATTCGCGACCTGATGGACTCCTTCCTGGAAGAGGGCCAGGAGCAGGTCAAGATCTGGATCACCGAGTACGGTCTGCCGACCAACAAGGTGTCCGAGGCCACCCAGGCTGCGTTCGTCCGGGATCTCATCGAGTTCTGGCAGACGATGTCCGGTGCCGGGCCGATCTTCCTCTACACGATCAAGGACTGGCTGAACCCGCCCACCGATAATGACGAGGCCAACCTGGGCATCTTCCGTCCCGACGGCACCATGAAGCCGGTGGGGCAGGTCATCCAGGAATTGATCGCCTTCCTGACGAACCCGTCGACGAACCCCGGCCCCGGCCCCGGCCCCGGTCCCGGCCCGGGCTCAGGAGCCACTGCTCCACCCAACCCCATTGCTGCTTTCTTCATGATGATTCAGCAGGCTTTCACGGGCATTTTCAACGTGGTGCCGAACCTGTTCTCGGCTGTCAGTGCCATTTTTGCCAACTTGATCAGTGGAATCTTCGGTACACCTGCCCCCGCACCAGCGCCGAGTGGCGCACTGCGCACGGCAATGTCGACCGTCGACGAGAAAGCGAGTCAAGAGGATGTAGCCGAGGACGCGGATACAGGTACAGGATTGGAGGGCGATGTCGACACCGGCGACCCCGATCCCGGGACCGCCTCGGCGGAACAGCTGGTGACGGAGCAGCTGGTGACAGAGCAGGAGCCACTGAAAGAAGCGCCCGGCGTGGTAGTTGACATCGAGGAACTGCCGGTCGTCGAGGTGCCCGTCGAAGAAGAGGTCACCGAAGAGCCTCCGCTGGAGGAGTTGCCTGCTGGCGAGGAGGTCACCCCCGGCGAGAACCCCTCCGACGATGTGGCCGAGTCGGAGACCGGCGAGTCGCCCGACACTTCTGACGACGCAACCGATTCGGTGGACGACAAAGTCAACGACGAGTCCCAGGAAGCGGGGAACACTTTGGCCCCGAAGAACGACGGCACCACCTCGCGGACCGGCAAGCGCGATGCCGTTGCCACTGACTCCACCGATACCGCCGCTCCTGGTGTCCGGGAATCCGCTGCGCCCAATCTGAAGGCCCGGCACGAGCAGGGACCGCGGACGCCGAGGGGGCGTAGCGCGGAGCAGGCCAGCAGCGAAAGCGGGCAGGGGTCGCCGGACCGCCAGAGCGCCGAAGCCAGTTCGGCTTCGGGGGGTGACGACTAGTACTCGGGAGGGGGCGAGGATCTGCCGCTGTGGGAACTCGGACATTCCCGCAGCGGCAGATTCGCGTCCGGGTCTGGTGGCTTGTATTGCGGCGAATGATTACCGATGACCATGGTGTCGCGCAAAGCGGCAGCGCAGCAACGCAATCACCGCCGCAGGCGGTGTAGATGAGTTCGCGGACTGCCACGGGCATGTCGTGTAGACGGGCGCGCGGAAGCGCGAGATCGGCTACCGGGGAACGGAACCGGAATTATGTGATCGTCAGGCTGATACGCCTCCGTCGTCCTTCGATTCGGCATCGGATTCGGCGCCCGAGTCCGATGACGGGGTATCGCTCGACGTCGTGCTTGGCGGCGGGTGCGGGTCCTCCTCCGCCCGATCGGAGCTGTCGCCGGCCAGGTTCGTCGGCTGCTCGGCCTCCTGTTCGATTGCGGCGGAATCTGCTTCCGCCGCAACCTCGCTGATCGCTTCGGCGTCGGTCAGCTTGGCTTCGGTTGATTCTGCACCGTTCGCTTCAGCATCGTTCGATTCACCACCGTCGGCGCCATCCTCGGCGACCGCAGGAAAATCCTGAGCTGTCCCGATCGGGTTATCATCGCTATCGGGCGAGTCGGGGGCCGGCATGGCCGGGGGTGGCTCGGGTTCGGTTCCTCCTGCGGGCCCCTGGTCCAATCCTCCCTTGGCGACGTACCCGCTGCGGTCATAGTCCTGGTCGATGATGGCGCGTAGCCGCGCGTCGAGAGCCTCAACTTCCTGAAGCAGGTTTGCCTGACCGGTCAGTCGTTGCCACGCCTGCGCCGCGTCGTAGAGCGACTTCAGCATCGGGAGCTGCTTGGTCGGAACCAATACATACGTCGTATTTCCCACGACTTTGACGAGGTTGGTCGGGTCGTCCATGTCGACGTCGGCGTAGAACGGATGAACCACGAGGAAGGAGACCAGGTTGTTCCAGATAGCCAAGGCGTTGGGGTCATTTTGCGGTCGATCTGCGAAGAAGTCGTACTCGCGAGTGACATTGACTGTCTCGTAACCAGTTTCGGGTGTTGCGCCGGGGAAGGTGATGCGAAAGAACGGCTCGTATCCGCCGGGTTTCTGTGCCGACAGGCCGCCATCCGCGGTCGCGGGATTGCCGATCATAACGATGATCAGATCCCCGGTCGCCGGGGCTGTTGTGGGGTTCGCTTCGAACTGCATGAGCAGCCGGGTCACCGCTAGGCAACCCTGACTTTCGCAGGCAACGACCTTCCTGCCGGATATCGACGAGATGGCTTGGAAGAGCGCCGCAGCACCCTCAGCGACCGATTCCTCCATCGGCATGCCGATGAAGCCCAGCGACGCCGGGTATTGCACCACCTCGGTGCGGGTGACGGGGTCGTCGACGAAGTTGTTCCTGGCGGGCCATTGCTGCAGAGCGGTCACCGGGGCATTGGTCCAGGACCCGGTGGCACCGATGGATATCAGGGTGCTCGCGTGGGCTGTCACGGGGACGACCAGCGACAGCGACAACGTCGCGGCGGTCAGCGGAGCGAGCCATTCATAGGGCGGTTTCTCCCGCTTGGGCCCGGCGATGACGCCCGGGACCCTGCTGCGTGGAACGAACTCGGACATGACGTCGGTGGTGGTGGGCGCCCATGGGCAGTGCGGTCTCCGTTTAAGCCAGAGTTCGCCATGACCCATTTGGCGAAGTATTGACGCCCCCGTCAGGATTTTTACCACACCCTGGCAGGAGGGAAAACCGGAGCGGGCAAGGTCGCCCGAACGGCTGACACTCGGTGGTATCCCCAGGGGAATCAGATTTTCAACACTTGTGAGCGAAGGAGCCGGCGGATGTGGCGGCCGCTGAGACGTGCGCCGCGCTAGATCGTGATGGCCATGCAGCAAATCAATGGCGGGTCGCCAGCATCGCGCCGCGGTGTCGCGCCCGCTGTTCGCAGCAGCCCGAAGCCCCCCGCATTGGGGCCGGTCGTGACCAGCTGCCAACACCCTCTCGACACGGACGGCCAGGTCGTGCGGACGCTACACCGCGCGCTGCGAGGGTCGGTGCGGACGACGCGACCAGCGCCGACAATGACCTCACCGATGGAGAACTCGCCCACCACGGCCATATCGTCCGGGGAGTTGATATCGGTCATGTCGAGGCCCTCTTGCGGTGTTCAGCGCAGAATGCGAGCGGTGCTGCGGCAGGCAAACCATGCAGTCTTTCGGACGGATTTTCATCGCGCGATTACAGATTTCACCGCCGATTGGCGCATAGTTGCCGCCCGTCGGATCGGCACGGCGTCAACACGTTCGGGATTCAGCTGCGGCTCCGGAACCAATCTTGCGCGATCTGGACAGGCGTGGAGTAGCGTCAGCCGTCCCTGGAGTTTTTCGACGCTCGGAACCAATTCCTTGCCAAGGGAAATTGTGGGGGAGCCGGCGTCGAGCAGCCCCTCGACGCCATTCTCCTAGGAGTTGGCCGTGCGTATTGTGGTGGATTTGAATCGGTGCCTCGGATACGCGCAATGCGTCCCGCTGGCGCCTGAGGTACTTCAGCTCAGCGGCGAGGAAGCGTTGGCCTACGACCCGAATCCCGATGATTCCCAACGCCAGCAGGTGGCCCGCGCGGTGGCATCATGCCCGGTGCAGGCGATCATCGCCGAGATGGATCCTCCCTCGGATCGGGTGACGCGGTGAGGTCGCTGATCGACGATCTGGTCCGGACATTCAAAGCCGAGGGCCGGATCGTGATCGTTGGGGCGTCGCTGACAGGGTTGCGTGCAGCGGAAGCTTTGCGGGACGAAGGCTTCACCGGATCGCTGACCATCATCGGCGATGAGGTGCACGAACCCTATGACCGTCCGCCGCTGTCCAAGCAGGTACTCAAGGGTTGGGTGCCCGCCGGTAACACCAAGCTGCCGCGGCTGCGGGCGGTTGATGCCGACTGGCGGTTGGGTGTGGCGGCCACCGGGCTGGACCGTGACAACCGGGAAGTGTTGCTGGCCAACGGCGACAGGGTGCCGTACGACCGGTTGTTGATCGCCACCGGAGTGCGGTCACGTGCGTGGTTCAACCCCGCGGAGGCCGAACTCAAGGGCCTGTTCACGCTGCGCACCAGTGGCGATGCCGCTGAGTTGCAGGCGGCGTTGCAGGCGAGGCCCAAGCGCGTACTGATCGTCGGTGCCGGGTTCATCGGGTCCGAGATCGCCTCGGTGTGCCGTGAACTCGGACTCGAGGTGACGGTCGCGGAACGGTCCAGCGCGCCGCTGGTCGGACCGCTGGGCGGGGTGATCCGACATCGCGGCCAAGATGCAACGTGACGCCGGAGTCGACCTGCGCACCGGGGTGGCCGTCGAGGCGCTGAAAGGCGACGCTGACGGCCATGTCCGGCAGGCTCAGTTGTCGGACGGCACGCTGCTCGACGTCGACGTGGTGGTGGCATCGCTGGGATCGATCCGCAATGTCGAATGGCTCGAAGGCGCCGAGCTTGCCAGCGGATTCTGGGGGGTGGCCTGCGACGCGGGCTGCCGGGCGTTCGACATCAACGGGGTGGTGACCGACAACATCTTCGTCGCCGGCGATATCGCGCGGGCACCGCACGTGCTCTACGAATACCAGTTCATGGCCATCGAGCATGTGGACGCTGCGGTGCTCGGCGCCCGGACCGCTGCCCACAACATGGTCAATCTCGAAAGAGCGCGTCGTCCGCACCTGCCCTTGCCGCAGTTCTGGTCCGGCCAGTTCGGAGTGAACATCAAGGGTGTCGGGGTGTGCTCGTTCGGCGACGAAATCGTCTTCACCCAGGGCTCGGTCGAGGATCTCCGCTTCGCCGCGGCCTTCGGCAAGAACGGCCGGATAGTCGGAGCCATCACCTTCAATCACGGCAAGTGGCTGGAGTACTACGCGCGACTCATCGAGCAGTCGGCGCCCTTCCCGCCACCGCCGCCGGGATACGACGTACCGGACAATGCCGGGCCGATGTCGGCCCGCTTCCCGGATCCCCGGGAGCCCACCGGCATCCCCGATGTCGTCTTGACCGGACACGACCCCACGTCGCGCGGTGCCGAATTCCGCCCGAAACCCCGCCGCTAGAACCGGAGCCCCCATGACCACCGCTGCAGCCAGCGCCTGGACCGAGGCGATGAAGTACGAGAACCGGCACGACCCGTACCGGTTCTTCGATGAACTGCGCAAGACGCCGGTCGTCCAGGTGGCCGACAAGGTCTACGTCGTCACCGGCTATCGCGAACTGCTCCAACTCGCGCACGACCCGCACGTCAGCTCCGATATCTCGAAGAGCCCGATCTCGGCTGCGCCCGCACAGTCCGACGTCGGTGCCGAACACATGCAGGCCTACGGCCGCGAAGCCAGCCTGATCGTGTCGGACCCGGCCAAACATGACAGGCAGCGCAGGCAGGTGATGCGGCACTTCGCCCCGCCGCACTCACCACACGTCATCCCGAACATGGCCGCCG
>JBPPMV010000278.1:0-3160 GCA_051306235.1 Mycobacterium sp.
GTGGGTGAGCAGTTTGAGTGTGATGGCCGACCGGTGCACCGTCTCCCGCCAGCGGCCGGTGTAGGTCGAGGAGGCGATCCACTCACGCCAGAATGTCGTGGTGGCGTCGAGCAACGCATCGGTGTGGTCCATCGAATCGGCCGTGACGTCGTCACCGTCGTCGAGCATCTCCACGACGAAGAGCGCGGTGTCCCCGGTGCTCAGCTCGAAATCAGCTGTCACCAGGTTGTTCTCACCGCTGTCATCGATGTAGAGATCCGTCGAGGCAGAGAGCCCGAGCCGCACGCCGTCCCCGGTGACCAGCACGCCGTCACCGGATCGCACGGCCGTGCAGGACTGTCGGGCGTAGTCCGGCCGCGCATCCAGGCGCATCTGCAGCCGTAGGCGGCCACGCACACCGCTGACCCGCCGCACCAGTCGCTGCCGGTGATCGGGTTCGTCCGGCGACTGCACCGGCATGAAGTCGTGCACCTCGACGACACCGTCGTCGGTGAGGAACCGGGTGATCAGTACCGCGGTGTCGGGATAGTAGAACTGCTGCGTGCGAGTGACCTCGGTGGTGGGCGTCAACTGCCAACTGCCACCGCGATCCTGGTCGAGAATGGACGCGAAGACGCTCGGGGAATCGAACCGCGGGGCACAGAACCAGTCGATGGTGCCGTCGGTACCGACCAGTGCGCAGGTCCGCAGATCTCCGATCAGACCGTGGTCGGCGATCGCGAGCTCAGTCATCGGGCAGCCACCATCCCGTCATGGACAGGGCAGCATCGGGACCCCACGAACCCTGGGCGTAGGTCTGCACCGTCGGCGGCGCATCGAGCACCGGCTGGCAGACCCGCCAGAGCCGGTCCACCTCATCGGAACGGGTGAAAAGCGTCTGGTCACCGCGGATGACATCGAGCAGCAGACGCTCGTAGGCCTCCAATGGGGTGTCGTCGGAAACCGTCTCGCCGATATCGAATTTGAGCTCGACGGGCATCAGCTCCATGTCCGGTCCCGGGCGTTTGGCGAGCAGGTGCGCCGCGATGGCCGGTTCGTCGGTGAGATCAAGGACCAGGATGTTCGGCCCGTGCGATTCGCTGCTGAAGGGTCCGGCCGGCGGGGTCCGGAAGGTCAGCGTGACCGTACGGCGGGTATCGCCCATGGTCTTGCCGGTCCGCAGATAGAACGGCATACCCTGCCAGCGTTCGGTGTCGACGAAGGCCTCCAGCGCGACAAAGGTCTCGACGCGCGACTCCTCGCCGACATCTTCTTCGTCGCGGTATCCGTCGTACTGACCGAACACCACCCGGTCCGGATCCAGGGGCCGCATCGCGTTGAAGACCTTGGCCTTCTCGTCCCGTAAGGATGACGCGTCGAGGTCGGCCGGCGGTTCCATCGCGATGAAGCCGAGCACCTGACACAGGTGGGTGGTGATCATGTCCCGGAAGCAGCCGGTGGATTCGTAGAAGCTGCCGCGGCCCTCGACGCTGAGCTCCTCGGGGACATCGATCTGCACCGACTCCAGGTGCTCACGGTTCCAGGAGGGATCGATCAGACCGTTGGCGAAGCGCAATGCCAGGATGTTCTGGACCGCTTCCTTTCCCAGGAAATGATCGATGCGATACACCCGGTCCTCGTCCGCGATCTCCTTGAGTGCCGCGTCGAGATCGCGCGAGGAGGCCAGGTCGGTGCCGAAGGGTTTCTCGACAACTATGCGAGCATGCTCGGCCAACCCCTCTTGGCCGAGCATGCCGATCATGGGCTGCATCGCCTTGGGCGGTACAGACAGGTAGATCACCACGCGGGCGTCCTCGCCCAGTGCTTCGCGCGCCTTCCGTACCGCGCCCGCGAGGTCGGCGCCGTCATCGGCATCGGATGTCTGGAAGCTGGTGCGGGCCAACAGATCCTGCAGCACGCCCTCGTCGATGCCGTCCACGGATTCACGAAGGCCGGTACCGACCATTTCACGGAACTCGTCGTCGCTGCCCGGGGAATGCCGGCCCGACCCGATGATGACGTAATCGGGTGGCAGGCGTTCTGTTGCCGCGAGGCGGTACAGCCCGGGGAAGAGCTTCCGCTTGGCCAGGTCGCCGGTCGCGCCGAACACCACGAATATCTGTGGATTCAGTTCTCGGCGGGTCACCGGCTTAATCTGCCCAGCGGCGGCGACCGCTAAACACCGAGGCTCGGGACGTCAGGCCTCGCAGCCGATACCGTCGTCGTCGCTGTCCAGATGGGGGCCGTACTTGTCGCTGTCGGACGTGATGTTGACATCGCCGGCATCGCGAGCCTCGCTGCAGTTCTTATAGGGGGCGGCCGACGCCGCGGGCGCGACCCCGACAGCAACGGCACCGAGAATGGCGGCAGCGATCATTGTACGTACGAGCATGTATCCACCTAGAGCGACTGATATGCGGGTTCCCCCAACCCGAACGGAATGTTAGGGCGCGCCACATCAAGATCGCAGCGTTATCAGCAAAAACTATCGATCAGGTCAATTTGGCTCCGGTCGGCTTCCACAGCAGTGCGCCGATCGTCAGCCCGACGAACGGCACGGCAGCCAGGATGGTGCTCAATGTGGCACTGCCTCCCGTGACGAGGGTGAAGTTGGACAACACCAGCCACAGGCTGCCGAGCAGCCCCAGAACCGCCACCACCGGCGCGATGCGGGTCTGCCACACCCGCCCCCGGCCGAGCTCCCGGTGGCGTAGGAAGAACACCAGCACCGCCACCGATGTGGTCAGCATCAGCAGCACCATGCCGACGGTGGCCACACCGGCCATCGAACCGAAAACGCCGACCAATGGATCGATTCCGAGGACAGCCAGGATCGCGACGATCACGGTGGCGGTGATGGTCTGCACCACCGACGAGAATGCCGGCGATGCATGGCTGTCGTGCACCTTGCCGAGGCGGGCTGGCAACAAGCCCTTCCGGGAGAGCACGAACTGGTAGCGCGCGATGACGTTGTGAAAGGACAGCACACAGGCGAAAAGGCTTGTCAGCAAGAGGATATTGACGATATCGCGACCGACCCGGCCGAGGGTGGCGTCGGTGGTGTCGAGCAGCATGTTGCCCTCGCCGGCGAGTGTCTGTTGCGCTGTCGCCGCCACCTGGTCGGGCCCGATCGCGATCACGAACGCCCACACGGTGAGCGTGTAGAACGCGCCGATCAGGA
>JBPPMV010000279.1:0-8426 GCA_051306235.1 Mycobacterium sp.
TGACGCTATAGATTGATCCGGTGCAGAAGCGCCGGAGTACCGCGGTCGCCACGCTGACCCTTGTCGGCGCGTTGTTGTGCGCGGCGGCGGTCGGTGGATTCGTGCTCTACCGCTTTTATCTGCTGCGCCCATATCTGTTCCACCCGTTGCTGTTCGGGATCACCGGTGGTCTCGCGCTGGCACTGGCCTGTGTGCTGGGAATTCGCAAACCGATGCTGCGCTGGCTCGGTGCCACCTGCTGCGTGCTGGCCGCAGGGGCGGTGGCGTTCGCCGGTTGGTTTGCCACCGCGTTCCAGTCCGATCTCACCGAGCAGTCGCGACAGCAATCCGCGGACGGCACACTGGAACTCGTTGTCCACACCGGCACAGCCTTCGTCGCCCCCGACCCGGTATGGGAGCTGCGGGTGCTCAGCCGCGACGGCTTGCTCTCACAGCAGTTCGACCTCGGTTGTGTGAATGCTGACTCGCAGTCGCTGAACGCCATCGGCTGGTCGGGCCCGCGCACCATCAGGGCCGTACTGTCCGGTGGCGTCATCGACATCACCGTCGACGGTGACGGCCGACCCGACCGCACCGTCGACGGCGGATGCTAGCTGAGGTGGTGGACCTCCTGCCGCCCGTACACCGGCGTCGGTAATCCCTCGTAGCGAGCCTTGAGTTGCAGGGCCAGATACAGCGAATAGTGCCGGGACTGATGGAGATTGCCGCCGTGGAACCACAGGTTCGGCTGCTGGGTGGGCTTCCACATGTTGCGTTGCTCCCCCTCCCATGGCCCCGGGTCCTTGGTGGTCTCGCTGCCCAGACCCCACACCTTGCCCACCTTGTCGGCGACATCCTGTCCGATCAGATCAGCTGCCCAGCCGTTCATCGATCCGAAACCGGTGGCGTAGACCACCACATCGGCGGGCAGTTCGGTGCCGTCGGCCAGCACTACGGCGTCCGCGGTCAGCCGCGCCACATCGCCGTGCGCGAGTTTGATGCTGCCGTCGGCGATCAGATCGCACGCCCCGACGTCGATGTAATAGCCGGATCCGCGCCGTAGGTACTTCATGAACAACCCGGAATCGTCATCACCCCAGTCCAGATCGAATCCGGCGGCCTCCAACCGACCGTAGAAATCCTTGTCCCGCTCGCGAATCGCGTCATAGATCGGGATCTGGAATTGGTGCATGATCCGGTACGGCAGCGACGCGAACGTCAGATCGGCCTTCTCGGTGGTCATTCCGGCGGCCAGCGCCCGCTCGGAGTAGAGATCGCCAAGGCCGAGATCCATCAGCGAATCCGATTTCACGATATGCGTCGAGGACCGCTGCACCATGGTCACGTCGACACCGTTCTCCACCAGCGCCTTACAGATATCGTGTGCTGAGTTGTTGGACCCGATGACCACAGCCCGCTTCCCGGCGTACTGGTCCGGGCCGGGGTGGTGGCTGGAATGGTGCTGCTCGCCGGCGAATTGGTCCTGGCCCGGGAATGTCGGTACATGCGGCTTACCGGACATCCCGGTGGCCAGCACGAGCTGCGCCGGGTGCAGGGTGAGTCGTTCGCCGTCGCGATCCACCTCGACCGTCCACCGGCCCTCGGCATCGTCGAATTCCGCCGACAGGCAGGTGGTCTTCGACCAGTACGGCACCTCCATCACGCGGGTGTAGAACTCCAGCCAGTCGCCGATCTTGTCCTTGGGTGCGAACACCGGCCAGTTCTGTGGGAACGGCAGATAGGGCAGATGGTCGTACCAGACGGGATCGTGCAGGCACAGCGACTTGTACCGCTTGCGCCACTGGTCACCGGGGCGTTCGTGCTTGTCCACGACGATGGCGGGCACACCGAGCTGACGGAGCCGGGCCCCCAACGCGATTCCGCCCTGCCCGCCGCCGATCACCAGTGTGTAGGGCTGCTCGGAGTACCCGAGGGCCAGATCCTCGTCGACCTTGCGCTCCGCCCAGGAGCGGGTATCCGGATCAGTTCCGTGTACCGCGCCGAGAACCCGGGTGGCGCCCTTGCGCTCCTCGTGGTCCTTGAGTTCCTGCAGGGCGGTCAGCAGGGTCCAGGCCTGATCGTCCTTCAGGCGGAGGTGGCCGGTGCCCCGGCCGACCGCGGTCTCGAAGTCGATGAAGGCAGAGACGACGCCGTCGCCGTCATCGGTGGCAGGTTCACGGGTGCGGAACAGCGACGGATCCGTGCCGGCAAGCCGGGTCTCCAACATCTCGCCGATGGCGTCGCGACCCTCCATCGTCTTGAGGTTCCAGGTGAACGACACCAGATCGCGCCAGAAACTGTCGACGGCGAACATCCCGGTGACCCGTTCGATATCGCGGGTGGCCAGGGCCGTCTCGAATCCGGCCAGCCAGGTGTCCACACGTTCCTGCGGCGAGATGCGGGAGTCGGGTGCAACGTCGAGATCAGCGATCTGTGTCATGTGAGCCAGCACACACCGGCACGGGACCGCGGCGCAAGGGCTGCAACCCCCTGCAACTCTATGCACTGTGTGCCGGCTCACATAGAACTTGATGCATGAGAGCAGCTGTGTACTACGGACCGAACAAAGTGGAGGTCACGGATGTGGCCGAACCGGAACCGGGGCCGGGCACCGTCAAGGTGAGGGTCGGGTTCAACGGGATCTGCGGCACCGACCTGCACGAATACTATGCCGGTCCGATCTTCGTGCCGACCGAACCGCACCCGCTGACCGGTCAGCAGGCCCCGTTGGTGTTGGGCCACGAGTTCTCCGGCACCATCACCGCGCTCGGCGCTGGGGTCAGCGGATGGGCCGAGGGCGACCGGGTGGCGATCGAACCGATCTACCGCTGCGGACACTGTGGCCCGTGCCGGGCGGGCACCTACAACATCTGCGCGCAGATCGGGTTCCACGGACTGATGTCCGACGGCGGGATGGCCGAGTACACCGTGGTGCCCACCGACATGCTGCACAAGCTGCCCGACAACGTGTCCCTGGAACTGGGCGCGCTGGTGGAGCCGATGTCGGTGGCGTATCACGCTGCCACACTGGGTGATCCGAGCCCGGACCGCACCGCGATGGTGTTCGGTGCCGGTCCGATCGGAATCGGGTTGTGGTTCGCGTTGCGCGGCAAGGGAATCGAGGACACCTTCGTCGTCGAACCGTCCGTCACCCGTCGGGCCGCCATCGAGGCGCTGGGCGCCCGCACCCTGGATCCGACGGCGGTCGACGTACCGGCGTTCATCGCCGATCACACCGCCGGCCACGGTGCCGGTGCGGTGTACGACGCCGCGGGGGTCGCGCCGGCCGTCGAGACCGCGCTGGCCTGCGTCGGGGCTCGCAAGGCCATGGTGAGCGTGGCGATCTACGAGAAGCCGCTGACCACGCCGTTGCTCAACCTGGTGATGAACGAATCCCGCATCCAGGGATCGCTGTGCTACACCGCCGTCGACTTCGAGGCGGTCATCGAGCTGATGGCGCGCGGCAGCTACGACACCACCGGGTGGGTCACCGCCATCGGTATCGAGGACGTCATCGACGAGGGCTTCGCGGCCCTGCACGCCGGCACCAAGATGAAGGTCCTGGTCGATCCGAGCGGCTCGGCGGCGGTTTACCGCTAGGGGGTGCGCGTGACACCTGCTGTGACGGGGAGCACAATCGAGTCAATGGCCGGCTCCACGATCCCCGAGCCCGCGGTCGCGATCGGTGACGACCCGCGTCGATACGCCATGCTGCTGTCCGAGGTGTACGACGCCACGATGGCCGGCTCGCGGTCACCGGCAAGACCGCGACAGGTGATCGCCGAGTCCTGGAACCGGTTGCTGGACAGCGGGATCGACCCTGAACATCACGATCCGCCCGATGTTGACCGCAGTGGCCTGGATCGGCTGCGGCAATCCTCGGGTCTGATGACGGTCCTGGAGGACATCACACACGGTCTGGAGTCCGTGATCGCCGACGGCAGCAACATCCTGGTCGTCGCCGATGCCCGCGGTCAGGTGCTGTGGCGGTCCGGCACGCCGCGGGTTTTGGCCCAAGCCGACCGGCTGGGTTTCGTGGAGGGCGCGAACTGGGGTGAACCGGTAGTGGGCACCAACGCGATCGGCACCGCCCTGGTGTCCCGGCGCGCGGTGCAGTTCTTCTCCGCCGAGCACTTTCTGCGCACCCATCACGCCTGGACGTGTGCCGTTGCGCCGATCCGCGATCCACGCACCGGCCATGTGATCGGTGCGGTCGATGTCTCGGGGCCCGCGTCGACGGTGCATCCCACCACCATCGCGTTGGTGGACCTGGTGGCGCGGCTGGCCGAGTCGCGGTTACGTGAGGCCCATGAGCGCACGCTGAACCAGCTGCGGTCCGTCGCGGCGCCGATTCTGGCCAGGATGGGTGCCCCGGCCATGGCCGTCGACCCGGAGGGCTGGGTCGCGGCGGTGGATTCGCTACCTCCGCACAACCGGATTCTGCTGCCGCACAACGTTGGTGCCGGTCGTACCTGGATTCCCGCGCTCGGTGCGTGCGATCTGGAGCCGCTGTCGGGTGGCTGGCTGGTGCGTCCGGTCGACGAGGTGGATCCGGTGGCAGCCGCCTCGCGGGCGACGCTGGACCTGCGCAACCACAGTGCGCCGACGCTGTCGATGGTGGGCCCGTCAGGAACCTGGCGCCGGGACATCTCGCCGCGGCATGCCGAGATACTGCTGGTGCTCGCCACCCATCCCGCCGGTCGCAGTGCACCCGAGCTGGCCGCCGACCTGTACGACGACCGCTCCCGGGTTGTCACGGTCCGCGCCGAAATGTCACGGCTGCGTAGACAACTCGTCGGCCTGATCGCCGCGCAGCCGTACCGGTTCACCGATGGGATGGTTGTGGACGTCCGGCGCCCGAACGACCTGCGGGCGCTGCTCCCCGGTTCGACCGCGCCGGCGGTGCGCGCGATGCGTGATCAGAGCGTGTAGGACGTCATCGACAGCGACCCGTAGGTGTAGCCCTGGACGAGCACATCGGCGGGTGTGCGGCCGGCGAGTCCGGCGAAGTAGAGCATCGGGATGAAGTGGTCGGCGGTGGGCACTGCGGTATCAAAGTCCGGGTGCTCGCGCAGGCTGAGCACATCGGCCGGTGACGAGGTCAGCAGTTCGCGCGCGGCGTCGTCGAACCGTGCGGCCCAGTCGAATCCGCTGTCCGGGAGCTGTGCTGACATGACGCGCAGGTTGTGCACGATATTGCCGCTGCCGAGCACCAGGATGCCGCGCTCGCGCAGTGGGGCCAGCCGGGCACCCAGATCCAGGTGGTATTCCAGCGTCTGTTCGGCGTTGATGGACAATTGCACGACGGGGATATCAGCATCCGGGAAGGCATGCAGGAGCACCGACCACGTGCCGTGGTCGATACCCCAGCTGTCCTGATCGGCGCCGACCCAGGTTGGCTGCACGATCTCGGCGATCTCATCGACAAGTTCGGGCAGACCCGTTGCGGGATAGTCGATTTCGTAGAGTTCGGGCGGGAAGCCGTAGAAGTCGTGGATGGTGCGCGGCCGCGCCATCGCGGTGACCGCGGTGGCATTGATATACCAGTGCGCGCTGATCACCAGGATGGCGCGAGGTCGTGGCGCCGATCGGCCGAACGCCTGCCAGGCCGCGGTGTAGCGATTGGTATCGAGTGCGTTCATCGGGCTGCCGTGTCCGATGAACGCTGCGGGCATGGCGTTCACGGGTCGACGCTACCGCACCGGGCCGGGGTAGGCCTTGCGGTACCCGCGTACCAAGTTAGGGTTGCCTTACCCATATCTAAGCGAGGTGCTCATGCGAGAGATCCGTGTGGCGGTCATCGGTGCCGGCCCGGCTGGAATTTATGCTTCCGACATTCTGACCAGCGAATACAAGGATGCCCGCGTCGATCTGTTCGACCGTCTGCCCGCGCCGTACGGCCTGGTCCGCTACGGCGTCGCCCCTGATCATCCGCGCATCAAGGAGATCATCAAGGCCCTGCGCCGGGTGCTCACGAAGGACGAGATTCGATTCATCGGCAACGTGCACTACGGCACCGATATCTCACTGAGCGATCTGCGCAGGCACTACGACGCCGTCATCTTCTCCACCGGTGCGCGTCGCGACCGGCCGCTGGACATCCCCGGTATCGACCTGCCCGGCAGCTACGGCGCGGCCGACTTCGTATCCTGGTACGACGGCCACCCCGATGTGCCGCGCAGCTGGCCGCTGGAGGCCCGTGAGGTCGCGGTGCTCGGCGCGGGCAATGTGGCCCTCGACATCGCACGGGTGCTGGCCAAGCCCGCCGACGAACAGCTCGGCACCGAGATCGCCGGCAACGTCTACCAGGGGCTCGCGCTCAACAAGGCCACCGACATCCACGTCTTCGCCCGTCGGGGTCCGGCGCAGATCAAGTTCTCGCCCATGGAATTTCGTGAGCTCTCGCACTCGCCGAGCGTCGACGTCATCGTGCACCCGGAGGGTTTCGAGATCGACGAGGCCAGTCAGAAGGCCATCAACTCGACCAAGTCGATCAAGCTCGTCGTCGACACCATGATGAAGTACATGGACAAGCAGCCCACCGAGGGGGCGCACCGAATCCACATCCACCTGTGCCAGTCACCGGTCGAGGTGCTCGGCACCGATCGGGTGGAGGGGCTGCGCACCGAACGCACCGAGCTCATCGGTGACGGAACCGCAAGGGGCACTGGGGAATTTGTGGACTGGCCGGTGCAGGCCGTCTACCGGGCGGTGGGGTATCTGTCCTCGCATCTGGCCGATCTGCCCTTCGACCACCACGCCGGAGTCGTCCCCAACGACGCAGGCCGGGTGCTCGACGCGGACTGGATGGTGGTGGACGCCATCTATGTCACCGGATGGATCAAACGCGGTCCCATCGGGCTGATCGGGCACACCAAATCCGATGCGGCAGAGACGATCGCCAGTCTGCTGGCCGATCTGCCGGGGATCCGGCCGCCGGAAGTCGGTGATCCGGATGCCATCCTGGCGCACCTGGCCGGCGCCGGGGTCGACTACACGACCTGGTCCGATTGGGAACGCCTCGACGCCCACGAGATCGCACTCGGTGCCGACCAGGGGCGCGAACGCGTCAAGGTGGTGCCCCGGGAGGACATGATCAGGGCCGGCCGGGGCTGAGGTAGGCGTCCGCCCACGCACCGATGATGCGGCCGGCGCGCTTGGCCTGACCGGGGCCGGTGAGCAGATGCTCGGAACCTTCCAGCGAGACGAAGCTGCGTGGATGTCGAGCGGTGCGGAAGATATCGCTGGCGTTCTCGATACCGACGGTGTTGTCGGTCGGGGAGTGCAGGATCAGCAGCGGCAGTCGCAGTGTCTTGATCTTGTCGTGCAACTTCGCCCTGCGCACATCCTCGACGAATGCCCGTTTGAGGGTCAGCGTCTTACCGCCGGCCATCCACTGCCCGCTGCCCTCGGCGAAGACCTGATCCAGGCAGGCGTCGTACTGATGCTCGACATGGGTCGGGTCGAACGGAGCGCCGACCGTGACGACGGCTCGGACCCCGGCGCAGTCCCGCGCGCCGGCGATCACGGCCGCGCCGCCCCAGGAATGCCCCACCAACAGGTCGGCGGGTGTGCCGCGGTCGGTCATGAACCGGCAGGCCCGGATGACGTCATCGACCTTGCAGGTGAACGAACCGTCGCCCCAGTCACCCGCTGAACCGCCGAGGCCGAGTGCGTCGAAGCGCAGCATCCCGATCCCGTCGGAGGCCAGCTGTTTGCAGATGCGGGCCGCCGCCGGAGAGTCCTTGCCCAGGGTGAAACCGTGCGAGAACACCCCCCAGCCGCGCACCTCGCCCTCCGGCGGATCGATGAGCCCGGCCAGGTCGGGACCGGTGGCGCTGGGGAAGGTGACGCGTTCAGCCATGCCCAGGGTTTACCACGGCGAGGTCCCGCGCCTTAGGGTGACGGGCGTGCCGCTGAACACCATCGCACTCGAACTCGTCCCACCGAACGTGGAGCGGGGTGCGCCGTATGCCCTGGAGGAGGCCGCCAAGGTCCGCGCGTTGTCGCAGGAGTCCGGCGTGCGCATCGGGCACGTGATGATCCCCGGGATGATCGACGAGGACGATGACCGCCCCGTCGAGATGAAGCCCAAGCTCGACGTGCTGGAGTACTGGTCGCTGATCCAGCCCGAGCTGTCCGGATCCCGTGGGCTGTGCACCCAGGTCACGTCCTTCCTGGACGAGGCCGCGCTGCGCGGCAGGCTGACCGAACTGAACGAGGCGAACTTCGACGGCATCGCCTTCGTCGGCGTCCCGCGCACGCTCAGCGACGGTGAGGGCGGCGGCGTCGCCCCCACCGACGCGCTGTCCACGTTCGAGAGCCTGGTGCCCAACCGCGGGGTCATCCTGATCCCGACCCGCGATGGCGAGCAAGGCCGCTTCGACTTCAAGTGCAACCAGGGGGCCACCTACGGGATGACCCAGCTGCTGTACTCGGACGCCATC
>JBPPMV010000280.1:0-4897 GCA_051306235.1 Mycobacterium sp.
CCCGCGCCCCCGCCGGCCGACCTCGCCGACCTCCGTACGCAGTTCGACCGCGCCCATGCCGACAGCCTGCTGGCCGGTGAGGCCGCCACCGCCGCCAAACCGCCCATGGTCGCCACGCTGACCGCCATCGCCGCCGAGCGCACCGCGCACGCGCACGCGCTGTCCGACGAGATCACCCGGCTGACCGACGGCGAGGTGCCGACCACGAGCGCCACGCCCACGACCACCGCTAACACCACCCCCGGCACTGCCCCGGTCGCCAAACCGACCGTCGCCGCGGTGGCCAGGGCGCTGCGCGACTCGGCGGACGATGCGGCCAGGGCGGCCGCGCAACTGTCCGGTTACCGGGCCGGGCTGCTCGGTTCCATCGCCGCCTCGTGCACGGCGGCTTATCAAGTGGCACTGGGTGATCCGGAGAAGACACCATGACCTCACCGCAGCCGAGCCCGGATCCCGACCGGCCCACCGATGCCACCCAGGCGGCACTGTTCAACGCCGTCGCGGGCGAGCATGGTGCCATCTACGGCTACGGCGTGGTGTCCGCGCATTCCATACCGGATGACAATGCCCTGGTCGCCGAGGCGATGGCCCAGCACAGGACCCGCCGCGAACAGGGGCTGGTCATGCTCGCCGAACGCTCGGTGACCGCACCGCTGCCCGCGGCCGGCTACGAGCTACCGCTGGAGGTGACCGATCCCGATGATGCCGCCGAGCTGGCGGTGCGCATGGAATCGGACACCGCCGCCAACTGGCGCGCGGTCCTGGAACAGTCCCAGAGCGCCGAGGACCGCGCATTCGCGGTCGCCGCCATGACGCAGGCCGCGGTGCTGGCCGCCCGCTGGAACCAGGTGCTCGGGGCCGTCCCGATCACCGTCGCGTTCCCGGGCGGCCCCGAAAAGACCGGCTAGGCACCCAGCTGGGCTGCCACCGCGGCCGCCGCACCGTCGACCGCCAGCTCGCGGACCTCGCCGGTGAACCGGTTACGCAGCTCGACGACACCGTCGGCCCAGCCCCGGCCCACCACCACGATCCACGGCATACCCAGCAGCTCGGCATCCTTGAACTTCACGCCCGGCGAAGAGGTGCGGTCATCGAAGAGCACCTCGAAACCGAGCCGGGACAGCTCGCCGGCCAGCTCGGTGGCACCCTCGCGGGCCGCGGCGTCCTTGTTGGCGATCACCACGTGCACATCGAACGGCGCGACCGACGCGGGCCAGCGCAGGCCGATCTCGTCATGCTGCTGTTCGGCGATCACCGCGACCATCCGGGACACCCCGATGCCGTACGAGCCCATGGTCAGCCGGACCGGCTTACCGTTCTCGCCGAGCACGTCGGCACCGAACGCGTCGGCGTACTTGCGGCCGAGCTGGAAGATGTGGCCGATCTCGATACCCCGCGCCGAGGTGAGCGGGCCCGCGCCGTCCGGTGACGGATCGCCATCGCGGACGTCGGCGGCCTCGATGGTGCCGTCAGCGGTGAAATCACGGCCGGCCACCAGGCCCACGACATGCTTGTTGGGCGCGTCGGCGCCGGTGATCCAGGACGTACCCGACACCACCCGCGGATCGACCAGATAACGGACACCGTTGTCCTGCAACGCCTTCGGGCCCACATAGCCCTTGACCAGGAACGGGTTGGCGGCGAAGTCGGCATCGTCGAGCAGGACGAACTCCGCGGGCTCCAGTGCCGCACCGAGGCGCTTCTCGTCGATATCGCGGTCCCCGGGCACGCCCACCCCGAGCAACTCCCAGTCGCCGCCGGGCACGCGCGTCTTGAGCAGCACGTTCTTGAGCGTGTCGGCCGCGGTGACCGCCCGGCCGTCGAACTGGGCGAGACCGGCCGAGTTGGCCCAATCCACCAGCGTCGCAATGGTCGGGGCGTCCGGGGTGTCATGGACCTGCGCGGCCGGCTGACCCTCGATGGGCACGTCCTCGGGGGCGCGGGTGATGACGGCCTCCACGTTGGCGGCGTAGCCGGACTGCACGCAGCGCACGAAGGTGTCCTCACCGACCTCACTCTCGGCGAGGAATTCCTCGGAAGCGCTGCCGCCCATCGCTCCGGACACCGCCGAGACGATCACGTACTTGACGTCCAGCCGGTTGAAGATGCGTTGATAGGCCTCGCGGTGCGCGTGGTAGGCCGTCTTGAGGCCGTCCTCGTCGATATCGAAGGAGTACGAGTCCTTCATGATGAATTCGCGGCCGCGCAGGATTCCGGCCCGCGGACGCGCCTCGTCGCGGTACTTGGTCTGGATCTGGTACAGCAGCACCGGCAGATCCTTATACGAGGAGTACTCCCCCTTCACCGTCAGGGTGAACAGTTCCTCGTGGGTCGGCCCCAGCAGGTAGTCGTTGTTGCGTCGGTCCTGCAGCCGGAACAGGGTGTCGCCGTACTCGGTCCACCGGTTGGTGGTCTCATACGGCGCTCGTGGCACCAGTGCGGGCAGCAGGATCTCCTGGCCGCCGATCGCGTTCATCTCGCTGCGCACGATGTTCTCGATCTTGCGCAGGACCCGCAGGCCCAGCGGCAGCCAGCTGTAGATCCCGGGGCCGACGGCGCGCACGTAACCGGCGCGGATCAGCAGCTTGTGGCTGGGGACTTCGGCATCGGCGGGGTCGTCACGCAGGGTTCGCAGGAACAGCTGGGACATACGGGTGATCACGAGCGGCAAGCCTAGTCGCGCCCCTGCCAGGTGCAGACGCACGCCTCGTTGCCCTCGGCGTCGGCAAGCACCCAGAACGCCGGCGCGGCGTCGGCGGATACCAGTCGGCCGCCTGCTGCGAGTGCGGCCTCGATGCGCCCGTGCGCGTGTTCGGGGGGCACCGACACATCGAGATGAATCCGGTTCCGCTGCGGACGCGGGGCGACCATCTGCTGGAACCAGATGGTCGGGCCGCGGCCCAACGGATCCATCAGGGCGTCGGCGTCGAGGCCGTCGGGGTGCGGTTCGACGACATAGCCGGTGACCGCCCGCCAGAACGGGAGCACCGCGGCGATATCGAGCGCGTCGATGGCGATCTCCAGGGCCTGCGGCGGCACGTCGGCATCGCCGGGCACCGTCACCGCGCCCTCGGCGGCCAGTGCCCCGGTGATCCGTGCTGCCAGACCGAGATCCGATTCGGTGACCCCGCCCTGCCCGCGATCTCGCAATTTCAGCACGACGCGGTCATCGGACACGTCGACGGTCAGATGCCCGGTCCCGTCGGGGCCTGCTCCCGCCACCGCGACGGCGGCCGCCTGGACCGCGGCCGCCAGCGACGGCACCGCGATATGGGTGTGCAGCGCTCCCAGGACGTACCGCCAGCCGAGCGGATCGACGGCCTGCGAGCAGTGTTGCCGGCTCGGGTTCACAGTTCTCCCGCCTCGACCGCTTCTCGGGTGTGTTGCGCGCTGGCAATCTGCCGGGCGGAGAACCCGATGCCCAGCGCGGCGACCCCGACCAGCACCGCGATACCCGCCACCCACAGCAGCGAGTAGGTGTAACCGTGGCCGAGCGCATCCAGCTGTGCCTCGGTCATATCCTGCACCGGGCCGGTGGTACCGCCCAGGTAGAGGGTGCGTGAGGTCTGCACGGCCTGCACCACGACGAGCACGATGGGACCGCCCAGGTTGTAGACCATCAGGGTGACCGCCGAGACCGGGCCGATCTCGCGGGGGCCGACACCGGCGACCGCGCACAGCGGCAGCACCACCGAGATGACGCCGATGCCGAGTCCGCCGAGCACGAAAAGCGCCAACAGATCGGGGAAGTACGGCACGTCGCGTTCCAGTGTCGACCCGAACAGCATGGCCGCCAACACCAGGCTGCCCGCACCGATGACCAGCCAGCGGGGCGCAAAGCGCGGAGCCAAGCGGGTGGCCACCAGGTTGCCGACGCCCATGCCCAGCGCGAACGGGATGAAGCAGATACCGGCGTGCAGTGCCGAGTAGCCGAGCACGTCCTGCACCAGCAGGCCGATCATCACGCTGACGGTCAGCATCACGCCACCGGCCAGGAAGTAGGCCACGAACGTCGCCACCCGGCTGCGGTTGTCGAACACCGAGGAGGGCACCAGCGGGTTGTCCGCGCGCCGTTTGACGATGACGAACCCGATCGCCGCCAGCACGGTCACAGCGCCCGCCGCGAACACCCACGGATCGACCCAGCCGCGCGGCGGGCCCTGGGTGAACACCAGCACCGCCGCGGTACAGGTCAGGGTGGCCAGTAGCGCACCCCTGACGTCCAGCGCGAGCCGTTCGTGCCGGGTCTCGGCCAGCCACACCACCGCGATGCCGATGATGGCGATACCGATCGGCAGATTGATCAGGAACGCCCAGCGCCAGGACACCTCGGTCAGCGCACCACCCACGATGAGGCCCAGCACCGAGCCCAGCCCCTGCATCGCCGCCGATACCGCCAGCGCCTTGTTGCGCGCGTGGCCGACGGCGTAGGTGGTGGCGATGAGCGCCAGACCGGTCGGGGCGGCGACCGCAGCGCCCACCCCCTGCACGGCGCGGGCCGCGATGAGGGTGATCTCGTCGGTGGCCACCCCGCACACCAGCGAGGCGATGGTGAAGACACCGACACCGCACAAGAACGCTCGCTTGTGCCCGATCGCGTCGCCGATCCGCCCGCCGAGCAGCAGCAGCCCGCCGAAGGCCAGCACATAGGCGGTGATGACCCAGCTCTTCCCGGCATCGGACAAGGCCAGTTCGGCCTGCATACGAGGTAGCGCGACGATGACGATGGTGCCGTCCAGCGTCGCCATCAGCTGCATACCGGTGATCGCGACGATCGCCGGACCGAGCACGCTTTCCGACAGCCGCGTACCTGAACGCTCTGACGCCGACATGGCTTCCAACCCTACCGACGGCCCCCGACGGGCCAGTTATCCACAGGGTTGTGCACAGATGTGGA
>JBPPMV010000281.1:0-7520 GCA_051306235.1 Mycobacterium sp.
ACGTGGCCGGCCGGTAGCGAAACCCCGTCGGTGACGACGTCCTCGGTGGTGTGCGCGAAGTCGACAGAGCACCTGATCTCGTCGAGCTGGACGCGCATCATGCGGGCGAAGACGTCGACCGCCTCCGCGAACACCGCGGTGCCTCGACGGACGTCATCGGCGTGGCCCGGGTCGCCTTTGGGGCGGCCCCAGCCGACCGCCTGGAAGTTGGCGTCGCCGATGAACTGTGACACGTCGACGGATTCGGTCATGGATGCTTCCCGGACGTTGGTGGATATCCCACTGGAGATGGCGGCCACCATCTGAGCGAACCCCGGATTCATACCGCTGCCGAACAGTGTGGCTCCGCCCTCGTGGGCAGCCGCGGCGACAGCGGCTCTGTCGACGTCGGTCAGGTTGATCCCGGTGAGAAACTCTGCGCTGGTGACGATGTTGACGCCGGCGCGCAGGATCCTCTGCACCTCGGCGACGTCGAAGTGTAGCGGCGTGTAGACAACGCAGTCGGGTGTGAGCGACAGCAGTGCGTCGACATCGGTGGTGGCGTGAACGCCGAGGTCTGCGCCGAGGTGGCACAGGGTGCCGACGTCGACACCGTCCTTCTCGGGCGAGTGGGCGTAGGCGCCGACGAGCATGAGGTCAGGCCGCGTCAGCAAAGCCTTCACGGTTTCTTTGGCGACGTTGCCCGTGGTCCATTGTGCAACGCGCAGAACGGTGTTCGCCGTGTCAGGCATGGTGTGGTGACCTCCGGGTGCTGCGGTCCGGCACGCATCGGTCGAATCGTGGGGGTGTCACGGTATTCCCGCTTTCTCGGTCGATCGAGCTCCGCATAATGATTGAGCGTGCAATCATTATGCGGAGCGGGTCGCGGTTTGCGGGCTGAATCGATGAAATGTGTTCGTCCACGGGGTGGACTCAGGGAGCGGGAGGAACCGATGGGATCGCTGGACGGCCGGGTGGCGATCGTGACCGGTACGAGTCGGGGCGTGGGCGTGGGAATCGCCCGGGAGTTGCTCTTGGCGGGGGCGACCGTCATCGGTTGCTCGCGCTCGCCGTTGCCGGCGCTGCCCGGTGCCGCCGGGATCCTCGGCGCCGAGCAGCGCTCCGCCCAATGGGTGTGCGATCAGGGTGACTACAGGTCGATCGACGGATTCGTCGGCCGAGTTGTCGACGAATACGGCCGGATCGACATCTTGGTCAACAATGCCGGTGGCACCGTTCCGTCACCCAGTGTGGACTGTGTGCCCCCTCTGGTCGCACGAATCCAGGGGACACCCAGCAGCGATGACGAGTACGAACGCTCGGTGCTGTTCCACGCATTTGCGATCCAGATGAACCTGATCAGCCCGATGTGGTTCGCCATCCGCGTCTTTCGGCAGATGAAGCAGCAGGACGGGATCGGCTCCATCATCAACATTTCCAGCGGCGCCGGGCATCCGGCCGGATCGCCGACCCTGGTGTCATACGGCGCGGCCAAGTCTGGGCTGAACCATCTGACCCGTTCGCTTGCCGAGGAATGGGGTCCGAAGGCCAGAGTCAACTGCCTCGCATTGGGCCCGACGATGACGGAGAACTTTCAGAGCTTCGTGCTGCCCGACGACGACAAGTCCGGTCGGAAGTACTTCGAGAACGTGCCGCTCAAGCGGGCCGGTGACCCGGGTGAAGTCGGCCGGGCATGTGTGTTCCTGTGCAGCGGCCAGGCGGACTTCATCAACGGCACCACCATCGAGATTGATGGCGGCATGCTGCCCGGAGTTCTCTACGAGGCGGGCCTGAAGACCATCACCGACCTTCTCCAGGAGCAGATCCCATGACACTGCGGATAGTGCAGTTCTCGACCGGAAACGTTGGCGTGCATGCGCTTCGGCAGATCATCGAAAGCCCTCATCTGGAACTGGTCGGTCTGCATGCCAGCAGTCCGGCAAAGGTGGGCCGCGACGCCGGCGAGCTGTGCGGGCTGGGCGCCACGGGTGTGTCGGCAACCGACGACGTGGCCGCGCTGGTCGGCCTGAAAGCGGACTGCGTCGTCTACACCTCGCAGGCGGAGACCCGCCCCCAGGACGCCCTGGCAGAACTGGTGGCCTTCCTCGAGGCGGGCACCGACGTGGTGGCGACGTCCATGGTGTGGTTCATCCATCCGCCACACGCCGACGCGTGGTTGCGTGAGCCGCTGGAAGCGGCGTGCGCCGCGGGCGGCACCTCGATCTACATCAACGGCATCGACCCCGGCTTCTCCGGCGACACCCTCCCGCTTGCAGCGCTGACGCTGTGCCAGTCCGTCGAGCGCGTCGTGGTGCAGGAGATCTTCGACTACGGCACGTACGATGACGCCGAATTCACCGGCGCCAGCTTCGGATTCGGATTCGGACCCGACGACGACGTACCGATGATCTTCCTCCCCGGGGTCTTGACGTCGATCTGGGGTGGACCGGTGAAGCTGGTCGCCGAGTCGCTGGGGGTAGAGCTGGACGAGATCCGCGAGAGCTACGACACCTGGCTCGCCACCGACACAATCGACTGCACGATGATGCGGGTGGCGCCCGGTCACGTCGGCGCCGTGCGGTTCAGTGTGGAGGGCATCAAGGACGGTCGATCGATCATCTCCATGGAACACGTCAACCGGCTCACCGAAGCCGCCGCGCCGGACTGGCCCTATCCGCCCGACGGTCGTTCCGGCGTGCACCGTGTGCTGGTGACCGGACGCCCGGGCGTGGAGATCAATGCCCACGTCGGGCTCGACGGCGTGGACCACAACGAGGGCGGAGTCATCGCTACCGCGGCGCGGGTCGTCAATGCAATTCCCGCGGTCGTGCGCGCTCGACCGGGGTTGGTGGCGCTGCGGGATCTGCCCGTGGCGCAAGCCGAAGGACTCCTGCGGTGATACTCAGAGTTGTTGGTGTTGCTCGACGTAGGTGACGATGACGTCGACGAGCGCTCGTCGTTCCTTGCTGGTGTCGATGGGTGAGTCCACCACCATCTGAGCGAGCACCATGCCGCGCAGCGCCGCCCAGAGGAGGTTCCCGACGGCGGCCGCATGCGAGGTCCGCAGCCCCCGGCCGATCTGAAAGCCGAGCTGGCCCAGGGCGGTGGCCAGGTCCGCGAGATGCTGGGTCGCGGCCGGCTCCCGATCAGCGCGGGTGGCGATCAGAATCTCGAGGGCGGCCATCGACGTCGGGGTGGAGAACGCTTCCCACGCGGTGGTGACGATCCGCTCCGCGGTGGTGCGCACGGTCAGCTTCGGCGACACGCGCAGCGGCGTACCCAGGGCTTGGAGGAGGTGGGCGTATCCGTCGTCGACAACTGCCATCATCAGCGCTTCCCGGTCGCCGAAGTGGTATTGGATGACGCCCCACGTCACCCCCGCCCGCTCGGCGATATGCCGAGCACTGGCTGCGGCATAACCTTCCTCGATGATGCACTGCACTGTCTCCTGCATCACCAGCGCGCGGGTGCGCTCGGCGCGCTCCTGACTTCCGCCAGGAGGCCTCCTGGGTGCCGGACGTCGGGGAGCCATGGTGTCTAGATCACCACACGACTGGCGGCCACGGCGGTCACGGCGCGCGAACCGGAGGGCGCCGATGCGAGCGCCGAGGGTGCCTGGCCCCTGGCGGGGACGGCTCGGACAGCAGATTCCCCTGGCTGTGGAACCGTCGGCAGTGTGTGAATCCGGTATGAGTTTCCCCTGCGAGACCCTCCGCCTGCCTACCGTGAAACCAGGGATACCCCAGCAGTTCGTGCCGCAACGCCGCGCACCGACGTTCGACGAAAGGCCATGACGTGAGCCCAGACCAGCCAGATCCTCCGTTCACGGTGAACCGGCGCACATTCGTCGGCACCTCCGTCGCCATCGGCGGTGTGGTGGCCACGGTCACGCTGTTGCCGGGCTGCTCCGAGGACGCCGCGACCGAAGGTGCCGAGTCGACGATGGTCCGTCTGCGTATCAACGGCGAGGAGCGGGAGATCGCTGTCGACAATCGAACATCGCTGCTGGACATGCTGCGGGAGCGCGCCGGCCTGCCCGGCACCAAGAAGGGCTGTGATCAGGGCGCGTGCGGCGCGTGCACCATTCTGGTCGACGGGGCACGGATCAATTCGTGCCTCACCCTCGCAGTGATGCACGACGGTGCCGATGTGGTCACCATCGAAGGGTTGGAGCGTGACGGACGCCTGCATCCGCTACAACAGGCGTTCATCGACGACGACGGGTTCCAGTGCGGCTTCTGCACCCCGGGACAGATCATGTCCGGTATCGGCTGTATCCGAGAGGGCCACAACGGATCTCCCGAGGAGGTCCGGGAGTGGATGAGCGGAAACATCTGCCGCTGCGGTGCGTACACCAACATCGTCACCGCCGTCTCCAGCGTGCGGGAGGCCTGAACCCATGTATCCCTTCACGTTCGCCACAGCCGCCGACGAATCCGCGGCGCTGTCCGCGGGCACGGCGGGCGCCCGGTATGTCGCCGGTGGCACCACGCTGATCGACCTCATGCGCGAGACCGTCGAACGACCCGAGCGGGTCATCGACATCAACGCCCTGCCCTACCGCGATATCGACCTGCAGCGCACGCGCCTGCGAGTCGGGTCACTGGTTCGTATGACCGATATGGCAGCGCATCCAGGTGTGCGCGAACAGTTTCCGGTGCTCTCCCAGGCACTGGAGTTGAGCGCATCCGCCCAGTTGCGCAACATGGCCTCCATAGGCGGCAACCTGCTGCAACGGCCCCGGTGTCTGTACTTCCGGGACGTGAGCGCGGCGTGCAACCGGCGAACCCCGGGGGCGGGGTGCTCGGCCATCGGCGGCCACAACCGGGCCCACGCGATCCTGGGCACCAGTGACGCCTGCGTCGCCACGCATCCGTCGGATCTTGCGGTGGCCTTGATCGCCCTCGACGCGGTGCTCATCATCCGCGGACCGGACGGCGAGTCGGTGGTGCCGCTGGTGGACTTCTACCGTCAGCCGGGCAGCACCCCCGACCGGGAGAACAATCTGGGGGCAGGACACCTCATCGTGGCCATCGAGGTGCCGGTCACCGCGGAAGCTCGGCGCTCCGGTTATCTGAAGGTCCGTGACCGCGAATCGTATGAGTTCGCACTCACCTCGGTCGCGGTGGCGATGGACATCCGCAACGGATCGGTCCGTATGGCGCGTGTCGCCGTCGGTGGGGTGGGGACGGTGCCGTGGCGGCTACCCGCCGTCGAGCGTGCCGTCACCGGCAGGCCCGCGACCGCCGCGTCGTGGCGGGCCGCCGCGGTACTGGCCGCCGACGGCGCTCGACCCCTGTCCGACAACGCGTTCAAGGTGCCGCTGCTGCAACGCGCGGTCGAACGGCAACTCGCGACCGTAGCGGGACTGCCATGACCCGACCGATGGCGGCGCCGGGCGTCACCGGTCGGCCGGTGACCCGCGTCGACGGCCGCCTCAAGGTGACCGGCAAGGCCACCTACGCCGCGGACACCGATGTGCCAGACCATGCTCATGCGGTGCTGGTGTGCAGCACGATCGCCCGCGGACGCGTCGTCACTGTCGATTCTGCGGCGGCGGCACGGTATCCGGATGTGGTGCGGGTGCTGACCGAGTTCGACGGCGTGACGTTGCCCTACGATCCACGCGAGGTCTTGTTCTTCGGACAGCCGGTCGCCGTAGTGGTCGCGAACTCCCTGGAGGCCGCAACCCATGCTGCTGCGCTGGTCGAGGTCCGCTACGATTCCACCCCCTCGCTCACCGATATCGATGCGCCGCAGGCGGTTCCCGAGCCGGGACAGTCCGCCCGCGTCGCCGACTACTCCCGCGGTGACGCCGACGCGGCACTACGGGCGGCTGCGGTCACCACCGACATGCAGTACTCGATCGCGCGGAACAACCACAACCCGATGGAATTACCGTCGACCATCGCCCGTTGGGACGGCGACCGGCTGACGGTATGGGACAAGGTTCAGGGCATCACCTGGACGCAGGAGGCCTACGCGGAGGCATTCGGCATTCCGGTCGATCGGGTTCGGGTCATCTCGCCATTCGTGGGTGGCGCCTTCGGGTCGGCGGGAAAGACGTGGTCCAACGCCCTTCTGGCGGCCTTCGCGGCGCGCCGGCTCGGTCGTCCGGTGAAGTTGACGCTGTCACGAAAGCAGTTCTACAGCGTGGTCGGATATCGGCCGCGGAGCCGACAACGCTTGGCCATCGGCGCCGACCGTAGTGGACGGATCGAGGCCATCGTTCACGAGGTGCGCGTGGAGAACTCGCGCCACGACAGCTACGAGGACAACGTCACGGAGGTGCCGCGCTTCCAGTACCGCACACCCAATATGCGGTCGACGTATCGGACGGTGCCACTCGATGTGAATCCGCCCACCTACATGCGTGGCCCAGGATCGGTCAGCGGCGCGTTCGCCTTGGAGTCGGCCATGGACGATCTGGCCTTCCGGCTGGGCATGGATCCCGTCGAACTGCGGCGGCGCAACGAACCCCCGCGAGACCCGTCCGACAACCTGCCATTCTCGACGCGCCGACTGACCGAGTGCTTCACGCAGGGCGCGGCCACCTTCGGGTGGTCGAGGCGCAACGCGAGGCCGGGAGCGGTCCGCGAGGGCAATCTGCTGATCGGGATGGGCACGGCCGCAGGCGTTTATCACACGTCCGCCAGTGCCTGCACGGTGGCGGTCCGCATCAATCCCGACGGCACCGCCGATGTGCGGACGGCCGCCAGCGATATGGGACCGGGCACCTACACCTCCATGACCCAGGTCGCCGCCGACGCGCTCGGCCTGCCGATGGCCAGAGTCCGGTTCGCGCTGGGGGACTCCGATATGCCGCCGGCGCCGGTCCACGGTGGATCGCAGAAAATGGCCAGTGTGGGATCCGGGGTACTCAACGCCGCGAACATGTTGCGGGACCGGTTCATCCGCACCGCCGTCGTCGACCCTGGATCGCCGCTGATCGGGCTGCGCCCCCAACAGGTCACGGTGACCGACGGGCGCATGACCGCCACCGACGAGCCATCGCGCGGTGAGTCCTACCAGGATCTGCTGCGCCGCCGTCGCTGGGGACCGCTGGATGCCGAGGAGACGTGGTCACCGGACAAGGCCGAGCACGCCAAGTTCTCGATGCATGCCTACGGCGCGGTGTTCGCCGAGGTCGCCGTGGACGAGCAACTCGGCACCACCCGGGTTCGCCGCATGTACGCCGTCTACGACGCCGGCCGGATCATCAATCTACTGCTCGCCCACAGCCAGGCCATCGGCGGCATGGTCGGGGGTATGGGAATGGCCCTGCTGGAAGCGACCGATCTCGACCACCGGGATGGGCGAATCCTCAATGCCAACATGGCCGATTACCTCGTCCCGGTCAACGCCGACGTCGTCGACCTGGATGCGGCCTTCCTGCCGGGGCAGGACCTGATCGCCGACCCGCTCGGGGTGAAGGGGCTGGCGGAACTGGTGTTCGTGGGTGTCCCGGCGGCGATCGCCAACGCCGTCTTCAACGCGACCGGCCGGCGCGTCACCGAACTTCCGATCACGCTCGACAAGCT
>JBPPMV010000282.1:0-12834 GCA_051306235.1 Mycobacterium sp.
TCGATTTCGCCAAGGAACACCTCAAGGTCAACGACACCGTCAGCGAGTGGCCGCGCTACAGCGGCCACGCGATCGCCGGCGTATCGGGTTTCGGCTTCGGAGGTGCCAACGCACACCTGGTGCTGCGCGAAGTGCTGGCCACCTTCCTCGTCGAGCCGGAACCGGAAGCGCATGTCGCCGAAGAGAAGTCGGCGAAGGACGAGGTGTCCGTCGGCGGCGTGCGGATGGACGAGTACGGCGAGTTCGTCACCGATGACTCGGCCGGAGACGGCTATCCCAGCTATGACGAGGGCAGCTACGAGCTGCCCGGCCTGACCGATGAGGCCAAGCGTCTCCTCGAGGTCGCCCGCCAGGAGCTCGAGTCCGAGGAACAGCCCGCCCCGGTTGTCCCGCTGGTTATCTCGGGCTTCCTGACCTCCCGCAAGCGGACCGCAGCCGCCGAACTCGCGGACTGGATCGACAGCGAGGCCGGCCGTGCCTCCTCGCTGGAGTCCATCGGCCGCTCGCTGTCGCGGCGCAACCACGGCCGGTCCCGCGCGGTGGTGCTGGCCCACGACCACGACGAGGCCGTCAAGGGTCTGCGCGCGCTGGCCGACGGCAAGCCCAGCCCGCTGGTACTGGCTGCCGACGGCCCGGTCACCAATGCGCCCGTCTGGGTGCTGGCCGGATTCGGTGCCCAGCACCGCAAGATGGGCAAGAGCCTGTATCTGCGCAACGACATCTTCGCCGAGTGGATCAACAAGGTCGACTCGCACGTGCAGGACGAACGCGGCTACTCCATCGTCGAGCTCATCCTGGACGACTCGCAGGACTACGGCATCGAGACCACCCAGACGGTGATTTTCGCCATCCAGATCGCCCTGGGCGAACTGCTCAAGGCGCACGGGGCGAAACCCGGTGCGCTGGTGGGACAGTCGCTCGGCGAGGCTGCCGCGGCGTACTTCTCCGGCGGGCTCTCGCTGGAGGATGCCACCAGGACCATCGCATCGCGCGCCCACCTGATGGGTGAGGGCGAGGCGATGCTGTTCGGCGAGTACATCCGGCTGATGGCACTGGTCGAGTACTCGACCGATGAGATCAAGACCGTCTTCAGCGATTTCCCGGATCTGGAGGTGTGTGTCTATGCGGCCCCCACCCAGACCGTGATCGGTGGACCGCCCGAGCAGGTGGACGCGATCATCGCCCGCGCCGAATCCGAGGGCAAGTTCGCCCGTAAGTTCCAGACCAAGGGCGCCAGCCACACCCAGCAGATGGATCCGCTGCTCGGTGAACTCGCCGCCGAGATCCAGGGCATCGAGGCCAGGCCGGTTCAGACGCCGTACTACTCCACGGTGCACGAGGGCCAGCTGATCCGCGCCGGTGCGGACCCCATCCACGATGTGGACTACTGGAAGAAGGGGCTGCGGCACAGCGTCTACTTCACCCAGGGCATCCGCAATGCCGTCGACAACGGGTACACCACCTTCCTGGAGCTGGCGCCGAATCCGGTGGCGCTCATGCAGGTCGGGCTGACCACCGCGTCGGCGGGTCTGCACGATGCGCAGCTGATCGGCACGCTGGCCCGCAAGCAGGATGAGGTCGACTCGATCACGGTGGCGATGGCCAACCTGTTCGTATACGGCCACGATCTGGATCCGCGCACCCTGTTCCCGCGGCGTGCCCGCGGGCTGGCCGGCGCACTGGATTACGCCGATATCCCGCTCACCCGGTTCAAGCGCAAGTCGCACTGGCTGGACGCGCGGTTCACCGGTGACAGCTCGGTGCTCATGCCGGGCACCCATGTGGCCACCCCGGATGGCCGCCACGTCTGGGAGTACGCCCCCGATGGCTCGGCCGACCTGGTGGCCCTGGTGAAAGCCGCTGCCGCCCAAGTGCTTCCGGATGCACAGCTGACGGCGTCTGAGCAGCGGGCGATCCCCGCCGACGGCGCTCGACTGGTGACCACGCTGACCCGCCATCCCGGCGGAGCGGCCGTGCAGGTCCACGCGCGCATCGACGAGTCGTTCACCCTGGTCTACGACGCCATCGTGACCCGCGGCGGCCAGCAGACCGTGCTGCCTGCGGCGCTGGGGGTGGGCACGATCGCCGAGATCGCCGCCGGCCCTGCCGCTGTCGAAGAGGCTGACACTCCCGCCTTCGAAGCGGACAACCTCACCGCCGGTGCCAATATCGGCGCGAACTTCGCCAAGTGGTCACCGGAATCCGGTGAACCGGTGTCGCAGCGGCTGGGCACCATCGTCGGCAGCGCCATGGGTTACGAGCCCGAGGACCTGCCGTGGGAGGTGCCGTTGATCGAGCTGGGCCTGGATTCGCTGATGGCGGTACGCATCAAGAACCGGGTCGAGTACGACTTCGATCTGCCGCCGATCCAGCTGACCGCGGTCCGCGATGCGAACCTGTACGCGGTGGAAAAGCTGATCCAGTACGCGATCGAGAATCGCGAGGCCGTCGGCGAACTCGCCGAGGCGCAGAAGGGGCAGACCGCCGAGGAGATCGCGGCGTCGCAGGCCGAGCTGATGGGCGGCGCGACCACGGTCGCCGAGCTGGAAGCCCGGCTGGCTGAAGCGGGAAGTGCGGCCGGAAGTGAGGCCGGCGAATCCTCCGCCACCGTAGATTCTCTCGCCGAGGTGGGTATCGAGATCCCGCCGCCGCTGTCCGATGTCGCGGGCGTCCCCGCTCCGCCGACGGATCCGTCCGGACCGGCGAAGGCGGCTGACCCGGCCAAGGCGACCGCCGCCGCAGCGGCGGCCAAGGTGCTCACCCAGGAGGCCGTCACCGAGGCGCTCGGCGCCGATGTGCCCCCGCGTGATGCGGCCGAACGGGTCACCTTCGCGACCTGGGCGATCGTCACCGGTAAGTCCCCGGGCGGCATCTTCAACGCGCTGCCCACGCTGAACGACGAGACGGCCACGAAGTTGTCCGACCGGCTCTCCGAGCGCGCCGAGGGCATCATCACCGTCGAGAACGTGACATCGGCCAAGAACATCGAGGAATTGGCCACCCACGTCCGCAACCAGCTGGAGGACGGTGTGGTGGACGGCTTCGTCCGCATCCTGCGCGCCGCGCCGGAGGGTTCGAATTCGGTGCCGCTGTTCGTGTTCCATCCCGCCGGCGGTTCCACGGTGGTCTACGAACCGCTGATCAAGCGGCTGCCCGCCGAGATCCCGGTGTACGGCATCGAGCGGGTCGAGGGATCCATCGAGGAGCGGGCCGCCGAGTATGTGCCCAAACTGCTGGAACTGCACAAGGGTCCGTTCGTATTGGCCGGCTGGTCGCTGGGCGGTGCGCTGGCGTATGCCTGCGCCATCGGACTCAAGCAGGCCGGTGCCGATGTGCGCTTCGTCGGTCTCATCGACTGCGTGCGCCCCGGGGTGCCGATCGACAAGACCCAGGAGGGGATGCGGGCACGCTGGGACCGCTACGCGCGGTTCGCCGAACGCACCTTCAACGTCGAGGTGCCCGAAATCCCTTATGAGGAGCTGGAGAAGCTCGATGACGAGGGCCAGGTGAAGTTCGTCCTGGACATCGTCTCGCAGAGCGGGGTGGAGATTCCCGGCGGCATCGTCGAGCACCAGCGCACCTCGTATCTGGACAACCGGGCGCTCGACACCATCGAGATCCAGCCCTACGACGGACATGTCACGCTCTATATGGCCGACCGCTACCACGATGACGCGATCGTCTTCGAGCCTGCGTACGCCACCCGTCAGCCCGATGGCGGTTGGGGTGAGCATGCCTCCGAGCTGGAGGTGGTGCCGATCGGCGGCGAGCATATCCAGGCCATCGACGAGCCGATCATCGCCAAGGTGGGCGCGCACATGAGCGAGGCCATCAACCGCATCGAAGCCAATCAGTCCGGCGAGCAGAAGGACGCGAAGTGACGGAAACCCCAGTAGTCGCCAAGATGGTCACCACCGCCGAGAAACTCGCGGAGCTTCGCGAGAAGCTGGAACTGGCCAAGGATCCCGGCGATGAGAAGGCCAGGGCCAAGCGCGACAAGAAGGGCATCCCGAGCGCCCGCGCCCGCATCCACTCGCTGCTGGACCCGGGCAGCTTCCTGGAGATCGGTGCGTTGGCCAAGACGCCCGGCGACCCGAACGCGTTCTTCGGCGACGGTGTGGTCACCGGTCACGGCACCATCGACGGCCGCCCGGTCGGCGTGTTCAGTCACGACCAGACGGTCTTCCAGGGTTCGGTCGGCGAGATGTTCGGCCGTAAGGTCGCCAAGCTGATGGAGTGGGTGGCCATGGTCGGTTGCCCGATCATCGGCATCAACGATTCCGCGGGTGCCCGTATCCAGGACACCGCCACCTCGCTGGCCTGGTACGCCGAACTGGGTCGCCGGCACGAGATGCTGCGCGGCCTGGTCCCGGAGATCTCGCTGATCTTCGGCAAATGCGCGGGCGGAGCGGTCTATTCGCCGATCCAGACCGACCTGGTGGTCGCGGTCCGCGATCAGGGCTACATGTTCATCACCGGCCCGGACGTCATCAAGGATGTCACCGGCGAGGACGTCACCTTCGACGAACTCGGTGGCGCCGACGTGCAGGCGCAGCGCGGCAACATCCACAAGGTGGTCGAATCCGAGGCCGCGGCCTACCAGTACGTCCGGGATTACCTGGGCTTCCTGCCCGCCAATCACTTCGACGACGCGCCGATCGTCAACCCGGGCCTGGAACCCGAGATCACGCCCGCCGATCTGGAACTCGACGCGATCGTGCCGGATTCGGACAACCAGGCCTACGATATGCAGGAGATCCTGCTGCGGATCTTCGATGACGGTGACGTCTTCGAGATCGCCGACCAGCGCAGCCCGTCCATGATCACCGCGTTCGCCCGCGTCGACGGCCGCCCGGTCGGGGTCATCGCCAACCAGCCGATGCACATGTCCGGCGCCGTCGGAAACGAGGCCTCCGACAAGGCGGCCGGGTTCATCCGGTTCTGCGATTCGTTCAACCTGCCGCTGGTCTTCGTCGTCGACACCCCGGGCGCCATGCCCGGTGTCGAGGAGGAGAAGGGCGGCATCATCAAGCGCGGCGGCCGGTTCTTCAATGCGATCGTCGAGGCCGATGTGCCCAAGGTGACCATCGTCGTGCGCAAGGCCTACGGCGGCGGGTACGCGGTGATGGGCTCCAAACAGCTGTCCGCGGACCTGAACTACGCCTGGCCCACCGCGCGTATCGCCGTGATCGGTGCCGAGGGGGCCGCCCAGCTGTTGGTCAAGCGGTTCCCCGACCCGACCTCGCCGGAGGTGCAGAAGATCCGCACCGATTTCATCGAGGGCTACAACGCCAATCTGGCCACGCCCTGGATCGCCGCCGAACGTGGTTACATCGACGGGGTCATCGAACCGCACCAGACCCGGCTGCTGATCCGTAAGTCGCTGCGGCTGCTGCGCGACAAGCAGATTCAGCGCAACCTACGTAAGCACGGCCTGACGCCGCTGTAACCACCGTGGAGGGCGCCGATCACCCAGGGGTGAAGGTCATCGGCTGGTTCCGCGGCGCCCACCCTTGCGCCGGCCGATCCGCGCTACGGCCATCGAACAGTACGAGCCGCGATGAGTTTCGCGGCTCGCGGCGGTCGTATCCGGCATGAGACGAATCACCGCGGGTCTGTTCATCTCCCTCGACGGAGTGATCGAGGCGCCCGATCAGTGGCACTTCCCGTATTACAACGATGAGATGGGCGCCGCCGTGGACGCCCAGCTGGGCTCGGCCGACACCCTGCTGCTGGGCCGTGACACCTACGACAGCTTCGCCGGGGCCTGGCCGGTCCGCGAGGCCGAGGGCGGCGAGGATGCCGCCTTCGCGAAGAAGATCGGCGATGCCCGCAAGATCGTGGTGTCCCGGCAGCAGCTCACCTTCAGCTGGCGCAATTCCGAGCAGCTCGACGGTGAGCTGATCACGGCCGCGACCGGGCTGAAGGATCAGCCCGGCGGTGACATCGCCATGGCCGGGTCCCCGTCGGTGGTCCGGGCGCTGCTGACCGCCGGACTGCTCGACGAACTGCACCTGTTCATCCACCCGGTCGTGGTCGGCGCCGGCGCCAGGCTGTTCGCAGACGGCACTGTGCTGCCGCTGAAACTGCTTCGCTCCCAGGCGTTCAACAGCGGTGTGGTGCACAGCGTGTACACCTCCGATGACGACGCTCCCACCGGCTCCTACGAAGAGGCCAAACAGCACCTCCGGTAGCGCACTACGATGCAACGATGTCGGACAAGGCGTTACCGCCTGCGGTCGCCGTCGCACTCGGGGTCGTCGCGAGCGCCGCGGACGGCGTCGCCGTGGTCTACCGAGGTGTCGAGGGCCTGCCGATGGTCGGATCCTGGCTGCGCCGCAGCCGGCTGGACCTGCAGGCGCGCGGTGAACGGGTGCTGGCCGCCGGCATCGAGGTGATCCTCGACGAACTCGACCTGAACACGTTGGCGCGGGAGCGGATCGACCTCATCGGGCTGGCCGATGAAGTCGTCGACGGGATCGATCTGCCTGCGATCATCCGGCAGTCCACCGACTCGGTGACCGCCGAGGTGATGACCGATGTCCGCACCCAGGGCGAGCGCGCCGACGACCTGGTGTCCGGGTTCGTGGACCGGCTGCTTGGCCGTGATCGGGACGAACCGTGACGGAACCGGTGCAGCGCCAGGCCGGTGTGGTCAGCCGCAGTGTGGCCGCCGTCATCGATCTGCTGTTCGTCGGTGTGGTGCTCGGTGCGCTCTACGTCGGTCTGATCCTCGCCCGGTTGATGTTCAACCCGACCACGTTCAGCTTCCCGACGCTCAACGGTGTCTTCTCGACGGCGGTGATGTTCGGTGTCGCGGTGTTCTATCTGACCGCGTGCTGGGCGGTCTCGGGCTGCACCGTCGGCGCGGTCACCATGGGCCTTCGGGTCACCGGCCGCCGCGGCGGCCGGCTGCCCCCGTTGATCGCACTGATCCGTGCCGGGGCGTGCGTGCTCTTCCCGGTCGGTCTGCTGTGGGTCGCCGTCGATTCGCGCAGGCGCTCGCTACAGGACGTCGTGCTGGGCAGCCGGGTCGTCTACACCCGCCTCTAGATGGCGGGCAGATCCAGCCAGTCATCGACCATGAACCCGTTACCGCGCGCCACCAGGGTGGCGCCCCCGTGGCCCGGGTAGTGCGCGGGTATCACCGCGGCCCGGCGTCGCGCGGCCTCGGTGAACACCCGCTTGCGGGTCGCGGCGGCGGCCGCGGCATCGAGGTCGAAGGCGCACGGATCCGCCGGGCGCGGAATCTGGATGGGGCAGTGGGTCAGATCGCCGACGAACACGGCGGGTTTGCCGGCATCGAGCCACAGCACCGATGATCCGGGGGTGTGCCCGGCGGCCGGTCGCAGCCACACCGACTCGCTCAACTGGTGATCGCCGCTGAACAGTTCGACCTGCCCCGCCGCGTACACCGGTGCCACGCTGTCGTCGAACACCACCCGCGCCGCGGCATCGCAGCCGGGTCCGCCGGGACTGAAGTGGCGGAAATCGGCCTCCGGCAACAGATACCGCGCATTCGGGAACGTGGGTACCCAACTGTCCCCGGCCGCACGGGTGTTCCATCCGACGTGGTCGGTGTGTAGGTGGGTGTTCACCACCACGTCGACGTTCTCCGGGCTGACACCGGCGGCCGACAGCGCGCCCAGGAAACCGGTGTCGAGCTGGTTGAGCACCGGGACGGCACGCTCACGGCCGTTGCCGACACCGGTGTCGATCAGCATCCGCAACCCGTCGACGTCGATGACCCAGGTCTGGATGGCCACCCGCCACCGGCCGGTGTCCGGGTTCAGGAAGGTGGGCACCAGCAGGTCGGCATTGTCGGTCCAGGCCTCGGGCGGCGTCTGGCCGAACATCGCGGTGACCGGCTCGAACGACGTCTCCAATACCCTTGTCAGGAGGGCATTTCCGAGGCGCACACGATCGGGCATGTTACGGACCGATGCGGATCTCGCCGGGCGAGTAGAGCCCGGAATGGGTGGAGGTGCTCAGATCCAGGGTGGCCGGTTCGGCATCGACGATGGTGTCGAAGCGGCGCAGCGAACCCCAGTCCTGACCCCAGTCCCGCGACAAGTAGGTCGACATCACCGAGGCCCGCAGCAGCAGATCGGTGATGCCCAGCAGGCCGCCCTCGGCGCCGTTCTGCCAGGTGTCGGTGCTCTGCAGCTTCGCGGCATAGTCCGGTGAGATCCGGTACTTCGGCACCTCGGTGACCCCGTTGGCATGCAACATGGGCTGCTGGCAGGGGAAGGCCAGACCGACCGCCCAGTCCAGCAGCACGGGCTGCTCGGAGCCGATGTACTCCTGCACCGAGCGGACCTCCGGCACCCGGGGCGGTGTCACCGCGACCCAATCACCCTGGCCCAGTGACAGATCCTCGGCGATCACCCGCACGGCGATCGCGTCGGAGGGGATCTGCTCGCGCGGGTAACGCAGGTTGCGCCATGACGGTGTCGGCCCCACGTCGTACGGGGTGACCCGGCCTGCGGGCACCGGCGCACCGTCGGGACCAGCGACCGCGTACTCGAGTTCCACGGTCTGGCCCGAGGATTGACCCTTGGAAACGCTGACGCCGGCAATCGTTCCGGCTGCGGTGATGGTCACCAACGGGTGTGCGTCATCGGCGGGGGGGAGCTCGTACCAGGCCGAGGCGAGGCGGCTTTCCTGTTGTGCCGCCGTGGAGTACGTGCCTGCGATCGGGACGCGCGCCGGGTCGAGACCGTAGGGCAGCGGGACCCGCGACCCGTTGATCCCGGGCTGGGCCAGCCGGATCGGGCGGGTCCAGTCGTAGTCGGTACCGGGTTGCGGATTGTTCAGTCGGATGGCTTCGGCGATGATCCGGTCGGGCACCCCGTTCGGGGAGAAGCCGGCCGCGCCGGTGCCGCCGAGAGGTCCCAGCGGGCCCCAGTTACCGGGCAGCGCCCGCAGGAAACCGGCGTTGGAGTCGGGTTCCACCAGGACATCGTCGGCCAACCCGCAGCCACCGGCGAACGCGCGCACGTTGGCCCAGCCATTGGAGTAGGTCGGGTACTGGCGGACCACCCCGATGACCATCGACGCCATGGACACCAGGACCATGAAACCGGCGGCCAGCGGGATGGGAGCTGCGGTGAGCCGGTCGACCAGCCGGGACTGCGACCGTTCCGTCACGTGCAACCAGAATGCCCACATCGCCGCGATCACGAACAGCGCGAAGAAGATCGTGCTGATCGTCACCCCGCCGATCGCCGGCACCGAATTGTTGAACGGTGCACCGAAGTTGGAGACGTACCACCAGCCGTTGGTCGACGCGAAGCAGAAGGCCAGCACGAAGAGCACCAGTGACAGGAAGGCCATCCGGTTGCGGGCCGAGCGCAGTACCACCGGCGATACCATCACGGTGGCCAGCGCGGCCATCGCGCCGCCGACGGCGGCGAAGAGGCCGAAGTGGTGGATCCACTTGGTGGGCGTGAACATCAGGAAGAAGATGGTCGCGAAGATGATGCCCATCAGCCGCCAGGCCGGACCGCGGGCCACACCCGGAATCTGCTTGCGGCGCAACATCATGAACAGTGACGGGAACAGGCACATCGCGGTGAACATGAAAGCGAATCGCCGGGCGATGGCACCGTCGGTCGTCGGCAGCACCAGGTAGTAGTAGCGCAGGACCTCGGTGTACCACTCCTGGCTGGGTCCGATCGCGGTGCGAATCCTGGTGGCTTCCAACACGGTTGCCAGGGTCTGGTCGGCGAACACCACCGTCAGGATGACGGTGCCCGCGGCGAGCAGCGGCGCCAGCAGGGGAAGCGTGCCCACCGCGGCGCGACGCCGCATCACGATGCGCAGGATGGGCCGGCCGCCGGCCACCAGCGCCGCGACCGCAATGAGGCCGGTGGGCTGGATGCCGAGAGTGAACGCGGCAGAGATGATGGCCAGTGCAGCCGGTGTCAACCGTCCGGAGCTGACTGCCCGTTCGATCAGCACGTAGGTGATCAGGGCGCCGGTGGCGATCTGACCTTCGGGGCGCAGACCGTTGTTGAACGGCATCCACGCGCCGATCAGCACCAGTCCGGCCGCCCACAGCGCGGGCCGGCTGGCGATGACGGCGGGACCCAGTCGCGGCAGCACCTCACGGGACAGCAACAGCCAACAGACCAGCGCACAGATCAGGTCCGGTAACCGGATCCAGATGCTGGCATCGCTCACCCTGGTCATCAGGGCGAGCACGTTGTAGTACCAGCCGAACGGGTCCTCCGGGCTGCCGAACCAGCGGAAGTAGTTGGCCATGTAGCCGCCGTGATCGGCGACCCTGGCCATCTGCAGGATGTAACCGTCGTCGGAGGAGTTTGCGCCGATGACGTACCAGAGCGCGAATCCGCCGACCACCGCACCGTCGACGGTGGTCACCGTTTTCCAGCGGGTGGGGATCAGCCGGCGCATCCGCCTGCCGTCGAGACGGTCGAGCCGCCACAGTGCCAGCACCGCGATGATCGTCGAGATGATCGCCAGCACCATGGCCGCGAGTTTCAGTGCGGTCGGCTGGGTGGTGAATCGGCTGTCGATCTCGGCAGACAGCGACAGCCCTTGTGGCGCAGCCCCGGTCAGGTCGGTGAATACGCCGACGATCGCCGGGCGCAGGTTCGGGTCGGGGAAGCCGGAACGCTGCGGTGAGCCGTCCTCCTTGGTCAGTCCGACGAATTCGGCGAAGGTGCCGTCGTGGTTGGAGGTGATCTCTATGCGCGAACAGCCGGGTGAGGAGACAACTCGATCACGTTCGACGCTGGCCACCACGACATTGCGCACGATCACGTCGACGCGCTCATCCCCGACGGTCACCAGCATGGCGTTCAGCGCCGCGTCACGGCCCTCGGCGGGTGCGGTGCCCATCACCAGGCCGCCATCGGCGGGCATGTCCCGGATCACCGAACACGGCACCGTCGCGGTCAGGGTGACCGGCGCCTGCGATAGCAGTGGGGCGGTGACATTCGAGAGTTGGCCGGCCTGCGGCCAATTCAGGGTCGCGGTGGTCTGGGTGACCGGCAGCAGCGGAATCGACACCGCCAGCACGAATCCGAGCAGGCCTGCGATCGTGGCAACCCAGCGGGCGATCTTCACGTCACTCAGAGCCTTCGGTTCGTTCACAGGTTCACTCACGGGAGGGCCCTGATCGGTCCGCCGCGACTCCAGCCGAACACCTCGGTCGTCCCTTCTTCGATGGTGGCGTCGGGCGCCTCGTCACGCGGCACCACCCGCAGATAGCGTTCGATGGAACCCCAGTCGCGGTACCAGTCGTCGCGCAGATAGGTCGGGATCGTCGAGGTGCGCAGCAGCGCCTGGATGAACAGGAACGGGCCGCCGTCATCGGCGGACTGCCACTGGTTCGACGATGCCACCATCTGCTTGAAGTTCGGAATGATCCGGTAATCGGGCAGTTCGGCGACGCCGAGGTGCTCGGCGAACGGCCGCTGGCACGGGAAGTTGGCCGCGGTGGCGATGTCCATCAGCACCGGGGTCTGCGTGCCGAGGAACTCCTGCGCGGTCTGCAGCACCGGCGCCCGCGGCGGGGTGAACCCGAACCACTGGTCCTCGGACAGGTTCGGGTCATCGGCGACGATGCGGGCCACATTGGCCTCCGGCGGAGCCGAGGCCATCGGGAAACGCAGGTTGCGCCAGGCCTTCTGATAGAAGGTGTCGATCGGCTGGACCTCCGAGAGGGCCTGGTAGCTGCCGTCGGGCCGGTGCACGCCCCACTGCAATTTCAGCGACTGGCCGTAGTTGAACGACCCGTCCTCCTCGTAGAACCAGATCGCTCCCGCCGCGGCGACGGTCACCAGCGGCCGGTCCTCGGTGCGGGGTGGTAACTGGTACCAGGCCGAGGTCGCCTTGGCCGCCACTCCTGCTTCATCCGAGCCGGGCTCGGCGAAACTGCCCATCACCGGGGTGGTCTCCGGATCCAGACCGAACGGCAGGTACACCCGCGATCCATTGACGCCCTCGGGGCCGTAACCGCCGCCGGTGCCTGCGGCGTAGCCGACGCCGACGTTCGGCTTGTCGACCGCGCCGTCGGAGTTCGGCGTGCCGGGGTTGCCCGCGACCGGTTCGGGGGGCTCCAGGGTGTCGCTGACACCGTTGGGGGTGAAGCCGATCGGCTTGTCACCGCCGAGTGGGCCGTACTGGCCGAAGCGCTGGCCCGGAACCGGTTGCAGCAGTCCGGCATTGGTATCGGCCTCCACCAGTACGGCGTCGGCCATCGCACAACTGTTGCCGGACAGCCCCGACCGCAGCGCCGCCAGGTTGGCCGATCCGGTGGTGTAGACGGGGTAGCGGGACGCGGTGGCCTTGACCATCGAGCCCAGTTCCAGGACCACCATGATGACGGCGACCACCAGCAGCGGGGTGGAGGCCAGTGCCCGGTTGCGGCCGGTGTCGGCGACCTCGGTGTGCCCCGCGTAGTCGATGCGGAAGTGCAGCCAGGCCGTCAGCAGACCACCCGCGATCGCCAGCACCAGGAAAATTGTGGTCACCGGGAATCCGACGATGACGGGCTGCTTGTCGAACCACGGCACCCCGTAGTTGCCGGTGTAGAAAAAGCCGTTGAGACCCGAAGTGGCCCACCCCAGCACGAACAGCAGCGCGGTCACGTACAGCGCGAGATTGCGCCGGCTGTGCAGCCCGACCCGGGCCAGCGCGAATGCCGTCACGCCACCGAGTGCACCGGCCAGGCCGGCGAACGCACCGAACTGGATGGCCCACTTCGTCGGGGTGAAATGCAGCAGCAGCAGCCCGATGCCGGTGGTGCCGATCAGCCGCCACACCGGCCCGTTCACCGCGCCGGGCACGGTGCCGCGGCGCAGC
>JBPPMV010000283.1:0-3594 GCA_051306235.1 Mycobacterium sp.
TACTTCGGCGTACCGCGCCTCAAAGCGCGAACGCAGTCAAGACACCACCACCTACAAGCCCAGCAGGCCCTCGCCCAGCCAACCACCCTCGTCTACCCCGGGCAGCATGGCGAAGGTCGCCGATCCCACCGAGGTGATCCACTGGTTCATCGCATCGGCCTCGGCGAGGCGCTGCTGCACCGGGATGAACTGGCGCACCGGATCCCGCAGATAACTCGCGAAGATCAGCCCACTGTCGGTGGTCACCCCGGCCGGCGGCGGATCATCGTAGTTGTACGGCCGCCGCAGGAAACGCTCGTCATCATTGTGGTGACGTGCCAGCGCGATATGCGAGTTGGGCGGAATGACGGGGATCCCGTTGACCTGCGCGGCGAGGTCGGGCACATCGTTCTCGCGGGTTCCCGTCAGCGGCGCACCGGTGTCCAGTCGGCGTCCGATCGCGAATTCCTTGCTGGCCCGGTCGAGTTCGTCCCAGCTGTCCATCTCGGCGCGGATCCGGCGCAGCACCAGGATCGTGCCGCCGGCGAACCAGGGCTGCCCGGCGCCCTCGTCCCAGATGAACCGGTCGAACTCGGTGGGTGTGCCCAGATTGGCGGTGCCGTCCACCTGACCCATCAGATTGCGCATCGTCGTCCCGGACCCGTCGGCACCGTACGCATTGCGGAACCCGCGCTGACGCCAGCGCTGTCGGGTCATCGTGCGCACGTTCTTGAGTAGCACCCGGCTGGTGTGTGCGACGACCATCGGGTCGTCCGCGCAGATCTGCAGCAGCACATCGCCACCGCAAAAGCGGGGATCGAGCCGTTCGGTGCGGAACGCGGGCATATCGACCGCGGTCGGGGGACGGCGGTGTGCCAGCCCGATCCTGTCGAATACCCCGGGACCGAGGCCGACGCCGACCGTCAGCCGCGAGGGTCTGTGCGCCAGTTCTGGTTCGGTATCGGCCAGCGCCGGCCGCCCTTGGGTGAGCCGGGCCGCATCCGCTGACCACAGCTTGAGCGCCGCAGTCAGCGTGTCCCGAAAGTTGTGGCCGGAGGCCGGCGCGAGATCGAGCGACACGAACAGCGCATGGGCCTGCGGTGCCGTGGTGATACCGCCCTGATGCGCGCCGCGGAACGGTTCGGCGACAACACCGAAACCGTCGGCAATCGGGGTGGCGGACCGGGCGGCACCGCACTGGGTCAGGGCAGCCCCGGTGGCCAGGGCGGCGGCGCCTCCGGTGAGGAGGCGCCGCCGATTCACCTCAACCATGGCCGTCATGCGTGGGCTGGTATTCCTCATTGGCGCCGGCGAAGTCGCGCACCTGTGCCCTGATCGGCAGGGTGGAGCCGTCCTCGAACTGCACCGTCAGCTCGATATCGGAGCCGGGGGACAGTGGCGCGGTGAGATCCATCAGCATCAGATGGTCACCACCGGGCGCCAGCTCGTGGCTCGCACCGGCGGCCAAGACGATGCCACCTTCCTTGGGCCGCATGGTTTTCGCGCCGGCATCGCCGGCGACCTCATGAACCTCGACATGTCCTGCTGCCGGTGAGCTGCCGGACACGATGCGGGCCTCGTGGTGCCCGTTGTTGACCAGCGTTCCGAACAGTGCCGCCATCTTGCCGTCGCCGGCGGAGGCCCATTGGTCGGTGATCGAGACCTCCGAGGACATCGGATGTTCGTGCTTGGCGGCGGGGGAGGTACAGCTGACGGTCAGCAGCGCGATGACGGACGCACCGAGCGTGATCAGTGAGTTACGCATCGGAACGCTCCTTGCGCTGCTTGGCCGCGCCGATCGCCAGGTCGAGGATCACGACGGCCACCAACGTGATTCCGAGCAGCGGCAGGAACCAGCCCACTGTGACGGCGGCCAGCACCAGGGCCCCGATCGCCACCGGGGAGAGCCGTCGCAGGCCACCGCGCGCGGGCGGTCGCCCCACCGCCCACGCCGAGCCGCGGGTCGGGCGGCGCTGCCACCACATCCGGTACCCGCCGATGATCACACCCACCAGGGCGACGGCGACCGCCAGCAGCAACAACTGATTGAGCAGCCCGAACAGCAGGCCCATGTGACCTCGGATGCCCCAGTCGGCCAGCATGGCCACCGTGGAATAGTCACGCCAGTAATCGATCTCGCTGGTGACGGTACTGGTCACCGGGTCCACCGATGCGGCGTTGGTGGTCAGCCGGTAGGGCTTCTCGATCTCGGCCACCCCGATCCCCTGGCCGGGTTCGGCGGGCAGCGTCACCTCCAGCGGCAGCTGCACCCCGGCGTCGCCGGCCGCCGTGAGCACGGCGTCGTAATCGATCACCGTGGGCGCGGCGCCGGTCATCGGAGCGGTGTGCCCGGTGTGACCGGCATGTTCGTCGGGAACCACACCGGCCGCCGGTGTCAGTGCGGTATCCAGCGCGGGGCGCTTCCACTCCATGGCCGAGCGCAGGTTGCTGACGTGTTCACCGGCATAGGTCGACCAGGTGATGCCGGTGGCGGACAGGAACAGCAGCGCGGCCAGCAGCCACACCCCGGTGGTGCCATGCCAATTCATGGTGCGGGCCCGGCCCTTGACGCTGCGGTCCACCCGCAGGACACGGCCGGCCCGATTGCGGCGCCGTTCGTTGGCCGCCTTGGTCAGCCACAGCACGACGCCGCCCAGGGCGACCACCCACAGCCAGGACGCGGCGAGTTCGCTGTAGATACGGCCGGGCTCACCGAGATTCAGGTGCCGGTGAAAACCGTCCAGCCAGGTGATCACCGGAAGGTAACCCAACCAGCTCGCCTCATCGCCGAGCACCTGTCCGGTGTGCGGGTCGACGAACACCGCCCGCATCAGCTCCTCGTCGAGGGCGGGGTCGGCGAAGTACACCCGGGTGGATTCGGTGCCGGTGGCGGCCGGGCGCATTCCGGTCATGGTCAGTGCCGGGAAGGCGTTCTGCGCGGCGGTGGCCTGATCGGTCAGCGGTAGCGACGGGCCGGACTCCGACACCGTGAGGATGTCGCTGTAGACGAAGCGCTCGATGGTGGGGGCCATCGCGTACAGACCGCCGGTGGCGGCCGCGATCAGGATGAAAGGCGCGATCAGCACGCCGGCGTAGAAGTGCAGGCGCAGCACGAACGGTCGCCAGCTGCGCCGCGGTGGTCCTGGGTCGGTAGTTGACGGGGTTTCGACGGTATCGCCGGATTGGGTCATGGAGGGTGCCTTCGACTGGGAAGCGATGGGTGGGACGCACGTCCAGACGTGCGGACGGCCGCGACCGTTCGGTCGCGGCATCGTGACAGGGCGACCGGCTAGGCGGTCGCGCAGGCACCCATCGGCGGGGCACGCATGCCCAGCCCGGTTCTCCACAGTAGTGACTGTGCAACAACATTATTGGTGCGCCGACGGGCGCGGGGAGGCGCTGGGCGCGGGGTGAACGCGGCGAAGAGCCGCAGCCAGCGCAGCACCGATGAGCAGACCAGATACAGGTGCTCGACGGCGCCGATCGCGATACCGAGGACCACGGCGGCAGCGGCGTGTGCCGCCATCATCGACGGGGCCATACCCAGACCGGCGCCGCCGTGATGGCCGCCGGCCATCGTCAGGGTCAGGTGGCCGAGCAGCTGTGCGGCCCCGA